>JAQICU010000043.1 GCA_027858325.1 Candidatus Cloacimonadota bacterium | reverse complement strand
ACATTACAGATATTAATTTAATAAATACTAATGAAATTGCAGATGAGTTTTTCAAAATTCTATCAGAACCTGAATTTATAAGTGAGAATTATGATCTACTGTTAAGTAACAAAAATATCTGGAATGGAACAAGAATTCGCAACACAGAATTAAAAACAGAATTTGAAGAAGTGCAGCATCAACTGGCAAATTACCTTTATTATGAAAAAGCATTGATAGAAGAGCTTAACATCATTTCAATGGCTGGTGAAATCCTCAAAGTTTATGATGAAATCAAGTTTCGAGACCGAATATTTACTCATTCCGATATCAGTTATTACACTTTCAAATATCTCTATGATCAAGATCTATCAATCATTGAAAACAATAATGTTCTCAATATTTTTTATGAGCAACTCTCTTATAACACTCGTTTCATCCTCATCGATGAATTCCAGGATACCAGCATTTTACAGTGGAGTATTTTCCAGCCGCTCATTACAGAAACACTTAGTGGTATCGGGCAAAAAGAATATGGTGGTTTAATAGTTGTAGGTGACGAAAAACAGGCGATCTACGGCTGGCGTGGTGGGGAACGAAAATTACTCACCGAATTCCCGCAACTACTGGGAATTGAAACTCATCATGATTCACTTACAATTTCATATCGCAGTAAACCAATTCTCTTAGATTGGGTAAACAAGCTGTTTGGTTCTGAACATCTTACATTTGATAATGCTTGGGAATATTCAGAAATCAAGAGTGCAAAAGAGAAAGATGGCTTTGTTCAAGTTAATCTTAGAAATTTGGCTGAATTAGAAGGAATTCAGGAAAAACAAGATCTGAATAAAGTTTATACAGAATTTGCAAATGATACGCTTATACCTCTTATTAAAAATAAAAAGATTAATCAAAGCGATAATGCAATTTTGATGCGTAAGAATAAAGAGCTTGAGATAATGGCAACTGTTTTAGATGAGAAGGGAATAGATCACGTGGTAGAATCTTCCGGTTCACTTTTTGATCATAAAGCTATCAAACCCATCTTGTATATTTTGAAATTCATTGTGTATGAAGATCCTATTGAATTGATTAAGATCCTTCGCTCTGACCTGGTTTTGATGCAACCGAAGAAGATGAAAAAAGTGTTGAGTTTATATAAATCTGTAAGAGACCTAGATGATTTCTTTCAGCAAACATCTGAAGATAATTTATTTTCTGCATTACATAACAATAGAAATAAAAAAGATTCATTACTGAATACAATTAAAACCATTTTAGAGGAATTCAATATTACAAAATTATTCTCGTCTGAGATCGAATTAAAAAATATTCATCGTTTCCTGGAAGTAGTAATTGAATTTGAAAACACTGACCAAAAACACAAAACCGATCTGATCGGTTTCCTGTTATACTGTAGATCATTGGAAGAAAAAGATGAATATTCACAATTAGGGCAGACTGTATCCGATTCTATTAAACTGCTTACCATACATAAATCTAAAGGGTTGCAATTTGAAACAGTATTTTCATTCATGAATATCCCCAAAAATCAGGGACAGCATAACCTTGGACTTAAATTATATTACGAATTTAATGATGATTTCCATTCACTGCAAGATCATGTTCTAACCTATAATTTCGATAAGATCATCAAAAAATCTGATAAGCAAGAATTGATCAATATTGTTGATAAACGGAATAACGGTGAAGAATTAAATAATATTTACGTAGCTCTCACCCGTGCAAAGAGTAATTTGTTTTTCAATATTACTTATGATAAAAAAGGAAATCTTGAGAAATTCGTTAGCAATATAAAAGATGGCAGTTCAGTTTCCAAAAACATTGTGAAAGTTGTTTATAATGAATTTCAGAAAGATATTCAGCAATTATCAGATGTTCACCAAACCATTGAATTCGGAACTATTACAATTGATGAACAAGAGACAGAGAAAGTATCTGCTGAAATTACAGCTTCATTTTCCAAACATCTGAAAATCCTTAATTGGAAGGATATCGCAAAACAAAGACTGGAAAATATTCATCTACTTAAAACTGAAATCCTTGATAACCAAAGTATTCAGATCGGTAATATCGTGCATGAATATTTATCCCACATTGATTATGATAATCTAGAGATCAGACAAATTGCGTTGGAAAATACTATAGCAAAATACGGCAGTTTGTTCCATAGAAATAAAATTAATGAGATTGTTTTGCAAGTTAATGTATTCTTAAAAGAGAACAGTGATTTCTTTAATAAAGATAATTGGAATAAGGTTTTCAATGAATATACGATCTTCGATGGAAACAATAAAGAGTCACGCATTGACCGGTTGATGATAAACACCAAAGAGAAGAAAATACTGATCCTGGATTATAAAACCGGAATTCATTTTGAACAAGAGCAACTTGACAAATACAAAGAGATAGTTGATAAGTTGCCTTTAGTAAAAAAAGATAAATATAGAGTGGATGTAAAGTTTATTGAAGTGAAAGTTGGGAATCCTCTGCTGTCTCCTTTGAATCAAAGTAGAACATAAGAAAAACAAGAAGAAAGAATCCATCCCCCTTCGTAAGGGGGAATCAAAGGGGGTTTAATAAAATCTGTCTTTCTGAAAAATTCTACTTGCATTTCTAATGAAGAATCTCAGATTTTATCTCCTCGCTACGATCTTGTATTTCGTAATACGGATGTATGCGAAGTTAAACTTCACTTTCAAATAAGTTCACAAGTTCAACTTGTGAACAAGGATATAGATTAAGGAGAAAATAAATATGAGTAAATTAATGGTGAGCGTTTCTGGAATACGTGGAATTTACGGTGAAAGCTTAACACCTGAGATCGCAATGAGATATGCTGCACATTTTGGAATTTTCTGTAATCGAGGAAAAATAATCGTGGGACGTGACTCACGTACAACCGGACCGGCCATGTTCAATGCAGTTACTTCCGGGTTGATGTCAGTTGGCTGCGATGTTGTAGATTTAGGACTAGTCTCGACGCCAACCGTTTTACTTGCAGTAGAAGAAAGCGATGCACTGGGTGGAATTTCTATCACAGCATCTCACAATCCAGCAGAGTGGAATGCCATGAAATTCGTGGGTGAAAATGGTATGTTCCTCTTCCCTGAAAATGCTGATACTTTTATCAATTCTCTGGATGAACCGGTTGATTACATTGGCTGGGATAAAATAGGAAAATTGACTAAAGACGATAATGCTACCGAGCGACATATTGATAAGATTATGCAAATTACATACTTAGATGTTGAAAAGATCAGATCTAAGAAATTCAAAGTTGTATTGGATTGCGTAAATGGGGCCGGTGGCATGATCGCACCGCAGCTGCTGCGCGATCTGGGTTGCGAAGTCATCGAATTGAATTGCGAACCAACTGGTATTTTTGCTCATGTTCCTGAGCCATTGAATAGAAACCTGGGAGATTTGGAACAAGCTGTCGCAGACCATAAAGCCGATCTCGGCTTTGCCACCGATCCCGATGTTGACCGCCTGGCAATTGTTGATGAAAATGGAAATTGCATTGGTGAAGAATTCTCACTTTTACTCTCTGAGAAATTCATCCTTTCTAAAGTCAGAGGAGATATTGTAACTAATCTTTCATCTTCCATGGCTTCGGAAGATATTGCAGCAAAATTTGGTGTAAATGTGCATCGTACTAAAGTAGGTGAAATTAATGTTGGTAAGAAGATGATGGAAATTAATAGTCCGGTTGGTGGTGAAGGAAACGGAGGTATTATTTGCCCGGAAGTACATTTTACAAGAGATGCTCCAGCCGGAATGGCTATAATCTTAGGTTTTTTAGCTGAAAGCGGAAAAACCGTTTCTGAACTTTCTGAACAGATCCCAAAATATTATTTTGCAAAAAACAAAATAAAAGTTGATCCCTCCAAACTTGATACTATAATGCAAAAAGTTCCTGATATCTTCTCTGACTACCAGCTTGATACAACCGATGGAATTAAAATTCTGGGAGATAAATTCTGGATCCATATTCGCAAAAGTGGAACAGAACCAATCATTCGAGTTTATGTGGAAAGTGAAACCGCTGAAAAATCTGAGCAGATTTGTATTGATACGATTGAGAAGTTGGTGAGGTAGGAATCCCTTGCAATTCCCTTTTATACGGAACTTCGTTCCTAAAAGGGAAACGTAGAAAAGCAAGAAGCTCTCCTTCTCGTTCCCAAAGCCCACTTTGGGAACGCAATGAAGGTGCAATACCCCAGTTTTGCAAAAGTGAGTTGACCATACACCATAGGAGACGTCATGAACGATAAAGGAATTAATAACCTCAGCATCCAAACCAGAGTAGAAGAACTAAACGATTTTACTTTACTGCACAGTAAATTCGGAAACGTTGCTTTCAGAGCTATACAGAAAAACAACTTATACTCAGGTTTTACCGTTGGAATGGAAAGAATAACAAAACTCCTGAAAGAAGAAAAATTCGACATTGAAATTTTCCAACAAAATCCAGTAGAAGGAGTACGTGAATTCTTGCATGGTTACTTTGAGGATCGGGGCGGAAACATGCCGGACATCTGGGCAGATGGCAATACCGTTTTCCTGGAAACTAAGTTCTGTAAGGACTGCCTGACTATTGAAGCGGAGAAACTGGCTGAACAATGTCATGAAGATGTTTGTGCCATCTATTGCCGCACTTTTGCTAAAGGGATTGTATCAGTCCTTGAAGATTTATTTCCAGAGATCGTGATCAATTTCTACAATGTAAGTTCACGCCGTGACGGCAAAGACAGTGATTGCAGAGAAGCTTTTCAGGTTCTCTCACCAAAACGGATTGAGAATCCGTGATAATTTTTTCTAACTCATCCTGCTGCTTGCACCGCCATAGTTTTTACGAAGGCGTGTCCTTCTCACAAAAGAGAAGGAACATGAGAAACCACATTCCACTTTTGTCATGCTGAGTTTGGCTTTAGCCAAGTATCGAAGAATAGTAAAAGAAATCAAGATGATAAGTCGACACTTCGATACGTCCCGAAAGCTTTCGGGTCTACTCAGTGTGACAATAGAGTTTTTGTAACTATTGGCAATTATAATGGGTTAACTAATATCTATGTTGACACATAATTTATCACTAATCAACTTCGGTTTTGTTATGATGTTGAGGAAAAGGAATTTATATGAGAAATAAACACAATGGTGTTTATACACCCAGATTGGCAGTATCTATACAATGTTTATATTTACATGTTATGGGCAAGGCTAAATGAATGAACTAATAATAAAACAGGAGTAAAGAATTATGAAACAAATTTTGGAATCCACCTTTTGGACAGACCTTCTCAAAAACGGCCAAAGCTGGCTAATTAATGAGATGCCAGGTTTATTAATTGCGTTAGTACTATTTTTTATAGCATTTAAAATAATTAATTTTTCTCTTAAAAAGTTAGAAAAAATTCTTTTAAACCGAGCTGACAAGAATGATAAGCTAGATACAGGTGAAGCAGAAAAACGGATTCTTACCC
>JAQICU010000034.1 GCA_027858325.1 Candidatus Cloacimonadota bacterium | reverse complement strand
AAGGTCTTTTTATCGTTAACAATTTTTATGATTGGCATTTAATACAAGGTCCATTTCGGATAAACGATAAATTGTTACTAAACAAAACATACAATAACATAACAGGGGATGATGTAAATAACTATGAATCATTTGCCACAACCAATGATAATGGTCATTATGAGTTTGAAATCAATAGACTTCCTTTCTCTTTTACTGATAATGAAATCGAAGTAGAAGATAGTACTGGAGTTATAATTGATACCGGTCGAGTTAGTAGAACAGCTAAAATCTGGGCTCTTCACACAGATTACGATCCTGTTTTTATTGATTCAGTATATATAAAGGAAGAGTCTAAAACTGTAGGTAATTTGAGTTTTGATTGATAAACTACCTGTAACAGGCGTGTCGGCAGTAGGGTTGGTCAGTGCTTTTTGTTTGAATCTTGCGATTCAAACGGCTGGTCGGTTTGTCTTTGGCGTGATCGTTCCGATCCCGCCGCACACGCGAAACATTAGCAGCATCTAAGAAAATGGAGGAAATAATTATGAAACGAATATTTTTATTTTTTATATTGTTTTTTATTATCTCAAATTTGTTTTCACAAATCACAGACGATTCAAAGCAGTCATTAAATATACAGGAAAATATATTAAATACTCCTATTAACAAAACGACCTGGGATGTCACTGCTGGAACAGTTAAAACTCGTGATCTTCTTGGCTATAACATTTATATTGATGGCGTTTTTATTGGTTGGTTTGATATGTTCTGGATTGAAATGTTTTATTACTGGTTTGTTCCTGGTCAATCTTATATTATTGGTATTGAAGCTGTTTACACCAATGGTGCAGGTCCATTGATAGAATTTATCTATATTTATAATCCCGCTTTGAACTCGGTTGAGGATTTCTATGTAACAAGCTCAGGATACGTCAGTTGGGATCCACCTGGTCTAACTGAAAACAGCCGTGATCTTTTAGGTTATAATATCTATCTAAATGTTGATTTAATAACTTTTACTACTGATCTGTTTTATCAATATGATGAAAATAGTTTAATTGAAGAACAATTATATGTTAGTGGAGTAACAGCTGTTTATGATGAAGGTGAATCATCTACGGAATTTGGATTCTTCAACTATTTACTTTTTAATCCGATGATTAATGTAACTCCAGATGAAATCAATGTAACTCTCGATCCTGAAGAATTAACATATGAAGATTTGATTGTTTCTAATCCTGGTTCTGATATTTTGTTTTTTGAAATCGAAGTTAATTATCTTTCAGGGGATTCGTGGATTTTATTGGATACATCATATATGTATTCCTTAGAAGCGGGAGAATCGAATAATGTTATCTTTGAACATGATTACGATAAAAATTATCTTTATAGATTAGCATTATGTAAAAATATCAACAAAGTTTTTGCTACAAATTATAATATATTTACCATCGAGTCATTTTCAGGTGATGGCAATTACGTAAACTCAATTTTAGTTGGAGGTAGAGCATTTCAATCCTGTTATAATGACATTGAACAGAAAATCTATTACTATGAGGAAAACTATGAGGATATTGATAATGTGAATGTTTATATCTATGATATTGAGACGGAATCATTTGATATCCTAAATATAGGACATTCAATATCAGATATCGAATACAATGATTACAATCATTTACTCTACGTTTCAAGTTACAGGACAAATTCAATTAGAGTCTTCGATGTTTTGAATAATCATACTGAATTACAGCCAATCATCTTATCTCATCCCTATGTACATGGCATATTTGTAACTCCAAATAATAAACTATTTTGCAGCACTCAAACCGGAATCGAAATTTGGAATCTTACAAATAATCAATTTGAAAATTATATTTATACTCCTACGTGTAATAGATCACAATTCTGTATGAATTCAATTGATAATGTAGTCTATGTTTCTGTTAGAAGATTTGGGTATACAACGGTTGGACGAGTTTTGGCAATTGATATTGAGACTAATAACCTCTTAAATAGTTCAACTATTCAAAGCCCAGATAAAATTGAATATGACCCCATTAGTAACAAAGTAATTTTAAACCAGCGTAACTATGGATTCTTACCAAATAGTTATATCTCAATGGACTGTAATACTTACAACTATGATACTATAACTACAGATGAACCGGTTCTTTATATTGAATTGGCAGAAAACATGGGAAAATTATATGTTACTCCATTTGGGTATGATGGAGAAATCTACGAGTACAGTACTTTAACAAATGAACTCTTGCGCACATTTCAAACCACAGCTGTTGCATCTGTTACAAAATACAATCCTCTAAATAATAAACTTTACGTTCTGGTTCCTTACAATTTTACTCAGGATTTACAAACTGATATGTGGGTTATTGATTGTACAACCGCGGAAGTTACAGGATTACAATTAAACCAATGTGAAAGAAACAGATTATCTTTACCGGTTATAAGAATTGACTTCACTCTCGATGAGGAATCAAATAAAATATTTTTCGGTACTGGGCATAGTAATCATATTGTACTGCAATGTGATAATGAAACCGAATCTAAAACCTATACTTTCCCCAGCCAATTCACCATCCCTGATGCCGGCTGGAAATGGCTCTCCTTTGATATACTCTATCCAGATCAAAATGATAATGTAGCTGAATTTTTCCTTGCACCAATTTCAGGTTTTGATGAATTAGATCATGCTCTATTCAAACCTCATGAAAATAATTCTACTCAGCAGACTATTAGATTTCATCCAACTCAGCAGAATTTAAATCATCCATTCACCAGCCCTTATGGTTATAAATTCAAAACTATAAATGCTTGTGAATTCACTGTCACCGGTCAGAGATGTGAGGCAGAAACTTCAATCCATTTATATGGAAACGACCAAGAAAACTGGATCGGTTACTTTTTAGAAGAAACACAGCTTGTTTACGATGCTTTTGCCGGACATCTGGATGAGATTACCAAGATTAAAGCACAACATTGGGCTATTAAAAAAGTTAATGGCGTTTGGCCTCCGGATATTGCCGCCGCTTACACTATCAGTCCTGGTGATATGGTAATAGTCTATTGTGAACGTGATATTCCTGCCTTCTCCTGGAATTTTGAAGAATCACGAGAAAAATATGTTATACCGGAATCTCAAGATTTCACGTATGAAGAAGAAGCTGATTATATTCCTGTTTTCATAGAGTTAGATCCGAATGATTTGCCTTCGGAAATTGGAGCTTCTGTGGATGGAGAATGTAAAGGAGCCACGGTTGTACAGGATACGACCGCCCAGATATGTGCTTACATCCTGGAAAACCAGGGAGAGGATCTGGAATTTGAATTCTCCTATGGAAGCAGGGAACAAAATAAGCAGATCAAGGAATATGGAATATGCGAACCGGAAACATCGAAAACAGTGAGAGGTACCATTCAGATCGATAACAGCAGAGATTGCTATTATGTATCATTTAAGGATGGACAAAATAATACTCCTGTACCTGCCAAAATTGAAATCACGAATTTTCCCAATCCCTTCAATCCTGAAACTACGTTGTTCTTTTCTTTACCAAATGAACAGGAAATCGAACTTACGGTTTATAATCTGAAAGGTCAGAAAGTAAGACAACTTGCACGAGGTCAATTCCCATCAGGAGAACATTCTGTAATCTGGGAAGGTAAAGATGATAATGGAAAACAGGTCAGTTCCGGTGTGTACTTGTACAAACTCGAAACTGCAGATAAGATAATTTCGAAGAAAATGTTGTTG
>JAQICU010000036.1 GCA_027858325.1 Candidatus Cloacimonadota bacterium | reverse complement strand
ATGTTTCTTAATACTTAATACATAATTTAAAGGATCATTTATTCTTTCTTGATCATTTATTTCAAAATCATTGTTACAGCTTAATGCAGCTTTTTCTAGTATTGTAAGTAATTTACTCCAACTAGGATAACCAGCTTGTGCACTAACACCTGCTCCAATGAAAAGGAGCGATTTGCTCGATCTCAATAATTCAATTAGTGCATTTTTATTTTCAAAATTCTCTTGCCCATTAACAAGAATACTAATTTCTTCTCTAGTCATAAATTTAAGTCCATATTTTAATCCCAAGTAATTTTGATGCACTTGCTTCTACAAATACAGCGGTATTTTGTCTATATTCTCTGAATTATTCAAGTCAGATTCCTTGTATCATACTAACCTACAATCCCAATGATTTGTCTATTTGGGTTTTAGTGACTGAGAGTACTTCAGCTGTTTTTACATTCAGGAGTTTCACATAGAGTTCAAAGTATGCTTCTTTCTCATACAACTCACCGGCTATCAGCATCTCGGCACCCATTATTTTCCCAACTTCCACCGCTTTATCCATGTCGGTAAGTCCGGTAAGCTGCAGCTTTTGTTCTTCAATTATTTTTTGCAGGTCATTCCGCTCAATTGCCTTAAAAGTTTTAGTTTTAGAGAAGCTAAGCAGCAGGTTGGCAGTAAAATATTCTGCATTCGTCTTTAACTTTTCCTGGGAGCATATAATAGGCAGCACAGCGGCGGGTGTTTTATTTTCTATTTTTATAGAAGAATAATCCAGGAGCTGGGTAATTGCCATTGAAAATAATTTCTCCAGGGTCACTTCATTCTTTTCATCATCTATCTTAGTAGCCTGCAAATATTCATCTCCACCGGATAGCGGTTTTCCCAGGTAATTATGCAGTTCCTCTTTCACTTTGCGAATTATAATTGCTTCCAGTTTATCCGTCTGGAAATTCTCACCGGTGTGATGACTAACACTTCCGGCAGCACCACCCTCGCTTTCTCCTCTTTCTCCATAAGTTAGGAACACATAGTTGGCAAATGTATATTGCGAGATCTGGCGGAGTACATATTCACCATCCAGAGGTAAACCTCCCGTGCCAATGCTGAAGAGTTTCACACCTTTTCTTTTGGCATCATGAACAGCATTTTTGTAGGTGTAGTCCTGCTTATAATCGAGGTGAGGAGGAGCATCGGTAATGATAAAGGCTAATTTCACTCCATCATCACGCCAGCTAATTTTGGTGAGTGCATCCTCCAGGGCTGCCTGCAGATTTTCAGGGCTGTCACCACCGCCACCGGAACTCACCTCAAATAATTGCTCCTGGAAGGCAGGAAGGCTTTTGTTCAGTGGGATAATTTTTGTATTATATACATCATTTACATCTCTGTATAAAACCATGCCGTAACGAATCTCAGGTTTAGGAGAAATTTCGGAGATATTTAGATTAATGATCTCGATACTGTTGCGTAAACGCCTGATCTCTTCTCCCATACTTCCGGTGGTATCAAGTATAAACAGGATATCAAGTGGAATATTTTCTGCTGAAGCTTTCTGGATATTTGCCATTGAAATGTCCAGTTCACGTTTTCCCTGCCTGTAGATCATCACCTCTTCCGTTATCCCTGAATATTCTACTTCCAGCCTGTATTCATCAAAATTTTTATCATACTCAGTTGGAAAGAAAAGATAGCGTCCGTCAGCATAGGATAATCCGCTTTCCAATGTATCTTTTCCGGCAAAGATCTGTAATTTTGCATCCGGCAGAGGTTTTCCCTGTCCGTCTTTTATATTAAGTATGATTCTTTCGGTGATATTAATAGGAAATGATATTACCCGTTTGTTGTATTCTTCCAGGAAGTTCAGAAAATAATTGAATTGTTTATTATCATCCACAAACCCGGCTTTCAATCCGGAATATGAAGCTGCCGAAACCTTGGAAGGGGAGCGTGTTTTCTTTACTTTTATTATCTCGGTGGGAGAAGACATCTCTTCGTAAGGATCTAATGAAGTTTCGCCAATAGTTTCAATTATTTCTATATCATCAGCTTCACTCTCATCAAGATCTTCTTCTACGATGATCTTCTCAGCAGGTTTATCTTTGATCTCCGTTGCAGTAATAGTGCTTCCTGAATTTGTTTTAGTAGGATATTTTATTTCTCCTTTGTTTTCAATTACATTCATCCCTTCGATCTCAATAGCTTCTTGCGACATCGTAATATTAATAATCGTTGTAAGATCAGGTTGGATTTCTACTCCGGTAATTTTTTGAGTTTCAAATCCATCACGCTGACATAATACATCGTATACTCCGGGTGTGATCTTAGCAATGATATATGAACCATTTTTCTTAGTCGTTTTACTGGTAATAATAGTTTCACCATCCATTACAGATATATTTGCAGAGGGGATTGGATTCTCTTTATCATCAGTTACTTTACCGGCTAGTTTCCCTTTCGCTACGGTTACTTTCTCAGTTCGCTTATCTTTTGGATCTCCCAATAATAATGAACAGGTAATAAATAATATTATCAAAATAGTGGTTAGAGTCTTTTTCATTTTTCCTCCATCATAATACAAAGA
>JAQICU010000031.1 GCA_027858325.1 Candidatus Cloacimonadota bacterium | reverse complement strand
GTTGCATTTGCATTAAATGCAGTTACAGGAGCTAGAAGAAATATGCCACCAATTGCAGAGAAAAATGAAAACCAAAATCCTCTCCAGAAGAACTTATAGTATGTGTCACCAAGTTTATTACTAAAATAATATTTGTAGAAAAAAGCAGTACATCCCCCAAAAAAAGCTGTAGTAAATTTCATCATTAACCATTCATTAGGAGAACCATCAAATAATGAATTGAAAACTTGAATCAACTGTTCCATTTAGTATCCTCTCTTTTATTTCACATAACATATGCATGCCGCGTCCATTTTTTTGTTGTACATAACCAACCTATAGTTACAGTATTTTTGTTGTATAATAACTTTTGTTGGTAGTTATTGTACAACTCACCAATCCAACCTTCTCACGTTTTAATTAATATCAGTTTTTCTTTCTGGTAAATCTGATAAACGAAACTGCAAATTTGAAAGATAACTGTCAAATAGAAAATAAATTAGGAGATTGAAAGGTGAAAGGAAAAGTGCCTGAGTGGAAAGTGCCTGAGTACCTAAGTTGAGAGCTAAAAGAAGAATATTGTTAGCTTGCAGGCAGAAAGACATTATTTTTTCATTCTTAAATCTCCAATCGGTATATCGGAAATCTGAAATCATTACTTCCGTTCATAAGATCCCGAATGCTTTCGGAAGGAACGAGTATCGAATCTGTTTACTAAACCTTTCAGCGTTCTTTCGCGTGTTTAGCGGGTATACCTTGAGTCATTATTCTTGACGTTATTCATGCCCTTTTCAAATTGCATTTTATGAGTACATTTTATACAAAGATCAGGTCTCTGATAGATAGATCAGAGTTCATAAAAAAATTCGATACGGAAATTGCTGAGAATAGAACAAGAAGCTTATTCTATAATCTTAATCGTTCTGCGAAATCAATACTTCTGGCACGAGTATTTGAACAAACAGGGAAGAACATAATTTTCGTTACTGCGGATGATAAAGTTGCAGAAGATTATCTGGATGACCTCGATCTTCTAATTGGAAGAGAACGGGCACATTTCCTACCGGATTATGAAATTTTGCCTTATGAACAGCGTTCACCGCATTATATGCTGCGTGGCCAGAGAATTGAAACTCTTACTGCGGCAGTATCTTCTGAATTGGGAATTTATAGTGTTTCCATTCGCTCTCTCTTGCGTAAAATCACCTCGGCTGCAATTTTTAAAGAGAATATTATCAGATTTTCTGTAAATGAAGAATATGATCCGGATGTTCTTATTTCAAACCTGGTTGGAATGGGATACGAGAACCAGTTTCAGGTTTCTAAAATTGGAGAGATCGCTCGTCGTGGTGGTATAATTGATGTATTCAGTCCAAATTCAAATCGTCCTGTCAGGATCGAGTTTTTTGGTGATGTAATAGAATCTATCCGAGTATTTTCTGTAAATTCACAACGTTCTACCGGTGAAGAATTAACTAAAGTAACCTTAATTCCATCACGTGAATTTTCGTTACACGATATTGATTCAGATGATAAGATGTGGCAGAAGATCCATGATAATGGATTTTACGATGGGATCGAACTCGATATTTCCATGCTTATCCCCAAAATTGAAACTTTTCTGGAATATTTCCTACCTGAGAATTGTATAATTTTCTGGGATGAATTTCAATATGTTCCATCTTACATACACGAAATTTTCGAAGAAACTACCGACCTTTATCAGAAAATTCAAACTAAATATAAAAATCGTATCATTCCCAAGCCTGAATCTCTTTTCGCTGATAAACGCTTTGTTAATAAAATATTGAAGAGATATCCAAATTATTTTCTTTCTGCTTCATATCAGGAATTTAAAGAGATCACTGACAAATTCAAAGCTCCGATAGCTTCCCAGACAAATCTACAGGGAAACCTGGAAATATTTGAGAGTGAACTCAAAGAAAAGTTGGAAGCAGGTTATAGAATTATCATTCAATCTGATAATAGCAGTCAGAGTAAACGGATGCGTGACCTTTTACCGCAATATGATGATCAGATAGATTTCACGATTGGTGTTTTACAATCGGGATTTCATTTTACTGATGCTAAAATTGCAGTTTATACCGATCATGAAATATTCAGCAGATATAAACGCAAACGGCATCAGGGCAGGTTTTCCAAAGAAGAAGCTCTAGTAGATTACGATGCATTGAAACCCGGGGATTACATTGTTCATATTGATCATGGAATTGGTATCTATGCTGGACTAAAACGATTGAGTATTGAAGGGAATACAATTGAAACACTTACCTTACGCTATGCTGGTAATGATGTAGTTTACGTTCCCACTTTTCAGCTTTCGTTAGTTTCCAAATTTGTTTCAGAAGAAGGAATAGCTCCCACAATTCACAAACTTGGCAGTAAAAAATGGGAAAATATGAAATCCCGGGCACAAAAACAGATTGAGCTTGTTGCCGAGGATCTGATAAAATTATATGCTGAACGAAAAGTGAAGAAAGGTATTGCTTTTGAACCCGATTCTGCCTGGCAAATCGAGCTGGAAGATTCTTTCATCTACGAAGATACGCCTGATCAAGAGAGAGCAACCGAAGAGATCAAAGCAGATATGGAAGATAATACTCCCATGGAGCGTTTGTTGTGCGGAGATGTGGGATTTGGGAAAACCGAAGTAGCGATCCGTGCCGCATTCAAAGCTGTAAATAGCGGATATCAAGTTGCCATATTGGTTCCAACAACCCTGCTGGCGGAGCAGCATTATCTCGTTTTCAGGGAGAGATTAGCTCAATATCCGGTCAACATTGGAATGTTTAGTCGATTCCGTTCTAAAGCCAATATTAATAAAGATCTGACAAAACTGGCAACAGGTGAGATCGATATTGCGATTGGAACTCACCGCTTGCTTTCTAAAGATATAAAATATAAAAAACTTGGACTGCTGATAATTGATGAAGAACATCGATTCGGTGTACGTCATAAAGATAAACTACGTCAGATCAAAACAAATGTAGATACGCTTTATATGAGTGCTACACCTATTCCACGTACGATGTATATGGCTCTTTCAAAGCTCAAGGAGTTATCACTTATTCGTACTTCTCCCAAAGCAAGATTACCGATAAGAACTGTTGTTGTTCCTTACGATGTTAATATTATCAAAGATGCTATCAATCGCGAAGTTGACCGGGGCGGACAGGTATTCTTTGTTCATAACAGAGTGCAGACAATAGAAAGCATTGCAAAAGAACTACAAGAACTTCTCCCTCACGTGAGTTTCGAGATCGGACACGGGCAATTACCCGAAAAGCAATTGGAAAAGATAACACTTGATTTTGCACATCATAAATTTGATGTACTGATAGCGACTACAATAATAGAATCTGGTATTGATATTCCAAATGCGAATACAATGATCATAAATCGTACTGATATGTTCGGACTTGCTCAATTATATCAAATGCGGGGCAGGGTTGGTAGAAGTAACCGTCGTGCTTATGCTTATCTAATTATTCCACCTAAATTGAATGAAGTTGCAAGAAAGAGATTGGAATCACTTATCGAATATGAATCGTTGGGAAGTGGATATCAGATAGCAATGCGGGATATGGAACTGCGTGGTGCTGGTTCACTATTGGGAACCAAACAAAGCGGCATAATTAATTCTATTGGATTCAATTATTATAATCGTCTTCTTGAAAGCGCAATCAACGAATTACAGAATGAAGAATTTACAGGAGATCTGGAAAAAGAGAAGTTACTGCATCTTAAACTGGATATAGATCATTATTTCCCTGAAACTTATATTTCCGATGAAAAAGAAAGGTTGGAAATTTACCGCAAACTATTACATTTTACTTCATTAAATGAATTTGATGATATCAACAAAGAACTATCCGATAGATTTGGTAAGATCCCTGAAAAATCTGAGAACACAATCCTTTATTATAAATTGCGCATGTTGGCTCTACAGGCTAATCTTCGTTCACTCGATATTAAGAAAGATAAATTCGTTTTTGAATATGATTCCAAACGCCTACCACCTCGATCATTGATCTCAAAAATTATTGCTAAATTCAATTATCCGGTAAATTTTGATACAACAAAAAATCTACAAATTATTTTCAAGATATCTGAAGCAGCAAAAACCACAAAAAAAAATCATCTAAAGATAGCTCTTAATATATTGCAATTCATTGCTGAAGTTTCTTAAAACAGCATATTTACTAGTGTATGAAAACAATTGACAAAAAAGCTTAACTTTAGAATTTTTCCTCATCTTAATGAGAATGCTAACCATTGGTTAGATAGACTCGGGAGGTTCAATGAAAAATAAATACAGATTTGTGTTAGTGTTAGCCGTTCTTATTTCTTCAATTTCACTTTTTGCACAGGAAAATAACAACACACAATATAGCAGTGAGATCATGTATAATATCTCTGTTGTTGGTGCTGTAAAAAATCCGGGAGTATACATGTTCCCGCCAACAAGTCGTGTCTCACAAGCTATTAAGCTGGCCAATACAATTCTTGATACGATCAATGTTCCAGAACTTGCAGTTAGCAATGCTTCAAAAAGAAATATTATTTTAAAAAGAAATAATGAAATTATAAAACTAGACCTATTGAGGTTTCTTGTTCTGGGAGAAGATAATTCCAATCCATATATGAATGATGGGGATATTATTATTGTTCCTGCTATTATGAAACAAGTCCATGTTTATGGAGCTGTAGGCATTAGAAATGGTGAACTTCTCATGAATTCCATTGAATTAAGAGATGGAGACAAAATATCTGACATTATTGAACTTGCAATGGGTTTAATGCCAAATGCAGATAATCAGAATGCTGAAATCGTGAGATTTATTAAGAATTCCTCTGAAACTGAATCAATCAACCTAAACCTCAATAATATCATGGAAAATCCGGAAAATAAAGATAATATCACATTGCAAAATGATGACAGGATCTATATCCGTGAAAGTCCTGAATATCATAATAAAAGTTATGTCACATTGATAGGTGAAATTGTTTACGATGGAACTTATGCGATCGAAAACAACAAAACAACTCTTCTGCAAATAATCACAAAAGCTGGTGGACCGACTGAGGATGCCGATCTTTCCAATGCTTATCTTCAAAGAATTAGTGAAGAAGATCTCCGCGAACCAGAATATAAGCAACTAATAAAAACACGATCTAGTGATATGTCTCATCTTGAATATCGTTATTTCAGAAATAGAATTACAGAAGAGGCAGGAATATTTGCAAAAAATTTTGATACTTTATGGAATAATAAGGAAATTGAGTATGATATTAACCTGAAAGATGGAGATGTAATTTACTTCCCGGCTAAAGCAGTTGCCATTAAAATTAGTGGAGAAGTTGCAAATCCGGGATTGATCAATCATGATCCTGAATTGAATTATTTAGAGTATGTTGAGCTTGTTGGTGGGTTTACCGATAAGGCATGGAAAGGAAAGATAAAAATTATCCGTGCAAAAACAGGAGAATGGATCAAACCGAATAAGAACACAAAACTTCATCCGGGAGACACTATTTTCATTCCACGTAAAGAGAGATTTTCTTACTACTGGCCATATATTCAGGAAACAATTGCATTCGTTACAGGTCTGGCTACAAGTGTAATTGTAATAAAAAGTTTAATGACAAATTAGGGGATTAAATGAACATATTAATAACAGGCGGTGCAGGTTTTATTGGATCACATTTGGCAGAAAAACTTCTGAAAGAAGAGCACACAGTTTATGTGATCGATAATTTATCGACAGGAAAATATTCTAATATTATTCATTTAACAAAAAAAAAGAATTTCAACTATGTTATCGATTCCATCTTGAATCGTGATATTTTAGAAGAATTAGTAAAAAAATCTGACCAGATATATCATCTTGCTGCTGCTGTAGGAGTAAAGTATATCATAGATAATCCGCTTCTATCACTTCAAACCAATATTGGTGGTGCCGAAAACATTCTGGAATTTGCTAATAAATACAAGAAAAAAGTTCTGATGGCATCTACTTCTGAGATCTATGGAAAGAATGATAAGATTCCGTTTAAAGAAGAAGATGACAGATTGCTGGGTTCTACACATATCTCCAGATGGAGTTATAGCTCTGCAAAAGCAATAGATGAGTTTTTTGCCTTAGCTTATTATAGAGAGAAGAAACTTCCAGTTGTTATCGTGCGTTGTTTCAATACTGTTGGTCCACGTCAAACAGGGCAGTATGGAATGGTTATTCCAAAATTCGTTAGAAATGCTCTTTTAAATCATCCGATTACAATCTTCGGTGACGGTAAACAAACCAGATGCTTCTGTGATGTGGATGATGTAACCGATGGTATGATCAAATTAATGAACAATAAAAAAGCAATAGGTGAAATTTTTAATATTGGAAACGATATAAGTATCAGCATTGAAGAACTTGCACATAAGATCAAGAAACTTACTAACAGCAAATCAAAGATTGAATATGTAGCTTATGCAGATGCTTATGAAGAAGGTTTCGAAGATATGCGTCATCGTAAACCGGACTTATCAAAAGTTATCGAATTCATCGATTATAAACCAAAATACAATCTCGAGCAAATTCTTAAAAGAACAATAGATTATTTTGAAGAGTAGGGCATAATATGAAAGTTCCAATGCTTGATCTTAATGCACAATACGAACCGATAATGGAAGATATCAAAGCAGAAATGGATAAGGTATTTACTTCTCATGCTTACAAACTTGGACCGCAGGTTAAAGAATTTGAAGAGAAGATACAAAAATTTTGTGATGTGAAACACGCTATTGGTTGTGCTTCCGGTACTGATGCAATTGTTTTAGCATTAATAGCATTAGATATTAGTGACGGAGACGAAGTAATTACCACTCCATTCACTTTTTTTGCAACAGCAGGAACAATTCATCGTGTTGGAGCCAAGCCTGTATTTGTTGATGTTAAACCAGATACATATAATATCGACCCTGATAAAATTGAAGCTGCCATTACATCAAAAACCAGAGCAATAGTTGCTGTTCACCTATTTGGTCAGCCTGCTGAAATGGATAGAATCATGGAAATTGCCAAAAAGCACAACTTGAAAGTAATTGAAGATAATGCTCAGGGGATTGGTGCTAAATTTGAAGGTAAAACCGCTGGTACAATTGGTGATATTGGAACACTTTCATTCTTTCCAAGTAAAAATCTTGGCGCAATGGGTGATGCTGGAATGTGCCTTACAAATTCGGATGAATTGGCTGACAGACTTTTCCAACTCCGTGTTCATGGTGAAAACCCGCAATATTATCATAAATGGGTAGGGTTGAATAGTAGGCTTGATACAATCCAAGCTGCTGCTCTGCTTGTTAAATTACGTTCTCTTACCGGATGGTCTAATGCACGACGCAAGAATGCTGATTACTATTATAAGAATTTGAAAGATGTATCTCAGATCAAACTTCCTGTTATTCTTAAAAAAGCTGAAACAATATTTAATCAATTTACCCTTTTAGCAGAGAACAGAGATGAATTATTGAATTATTTACGTTCAAAAGATATTGGATGTGCAGTTTATTACCCGCTCCCACTCCATCTTCAAGAATGTTTCTCATATCTGGACCATAAAAAAGGTGACTTCCCGATTGCAGAGGAGCTAACAGAAAAAGTTATTTCAATTCCGGTATTTTCTGAGATCACAAAAGATCAACAAGATTATGTGATACAGAATATCAAGGAATTCTACGAACAAAGATAACAGGAGCAAAAATGAATATTATTGTTTGCATCAAACAGGTTCCCGATACAACCGAAATAAAAATTGATCCTGAAACAAATACTCTGATCAGGGAAGGTGTAGAAAGTATTATTAACCCATTCGATCTTTACGCAATTGAAGAAGCAATAAGATTGAAAGAACAATATGGCGGAAAAGTTACCGCGATAAGTATGGGTCCTCCTCAGGTAGAATCAGCTCTTAGGGAATCAGTTGCTATCGGTGTTGATGAAATATTACTTCTTACAGATCGCAAATTTGCCGGTGCTGATACATGGGCTACAAGCCTTACTCTTGCTGAAGCTATTAAAAAAATTGATGAGTACGATATTATTCTCTTTGGACAGCAGGCAATTGATGGTGATACCGCTCAGGTTGGTCCTGGAGTTGCTACACATCTTGGAATTCCTCAAACCGGTTTTGTGAAAAAGATCGAAGAGATCAAAGATAATAGAATAATTTTGCAAAGACTAATGGAAGATGGTTATGATAGGTTGGATATGCCGCTTCCGGCTGCTATAACTGTAGTAAAAGAAATCAATGAACCACGCCTTCCTTCTCTTCGCGGTAAAAGAAATGCCAAAAAAACTGAATTGAAAACATGGACGGCTGATGATCTGGGATTAGATGAGAAAGAGATCGGTTTAAATGGTTCTCCAACTCAAGTTATCAAAATTTTCTCACCCGATCTGAAGAAAGATGGGGATAAACATGAACTTCCTGCAGAAGAACTGGTGGAAATACTTTATGAAAAATTAAAAGAGTTTGGGAAATAGATATTATTAATGCTTAAATTTCCTGAGATCAATCCAACACTTTTCAAACTCGGAATGTTTGAGATCCGTTGGTATGGTCTTTTTTATATTATTGGATTTTTAATTGCCTACATTTTTGTTAAGAAGAGTTATGCTTATAAGGATATTAAGTTAAAAAAAGAAGATTATGAAACTCTTCTCTTTAACCTTATGCTTGGTGTGATCATTGGCGGCAGGCTTGGATATATCTTATTCTACAATTTCCAATATTACTTAAGTCATCCGCTACAAATTCTTGCTGTCTGGCAAGGTGGGATGTCATTTCATGGTGGAGCAATTGGAGTTTTAATATTTGGATATATCTTCTGTAAAAAACATAATTACAGTTTTTATAAATT
>JAQICU010000367.1 GCA_027858325.1 Candidatus Cloacimonadota bacterium | reverse complement strand
CACCATTTCCAGATAGGAAGCTTGTATTTTTGAAAAATGTAATATTGATCATCTTATGAATGTTATCAATTTTTTTGTAATACTCTTTGATATCTGTAATTTTTTCATCAACGAACTTTTCTAATTTATTTCCCTCTTTTTCAATCGTAGAAGATTCCTTATCTGTTATCTTTTTGCTGATATCAATTGTATCTAAAATGTCATTGATCTCATTTCCTGATAATCCCGAAGCATAAAAAGCACCAATAATTGCACCAATGCTTGTTCCTGAGATTATGAAGGGCTTTATGCTCATTTCATCCAAAACCTTAAGGAATTCAATGTGACAGATGCCTCTTGCTCCACCGCCACCAAGTGTTAATCCGATTTTTTTCATAAGTTCATTCCTATCTGATTTTTTCTATAATTTCAGTTTCTAAAATAATTATTTACTGCCAACTTGACAACATATTTCTATTCTTAATTTTGGAAACTAGTAAATTTGATGAGGAGAGAATATTTTGGATAAAAAACCAATCGGTATTTTTGATTCAGGTGTAGGTGGATTAACTGTATTTAAAGAAATTCGCAAACGATTCCCCTTTGAAGATATCATCTATTTTGGTGATACAGCCAGAGTTCCATACGGTCCAAAATCCCGCAATACTGTCATAGATTATTCAATTCAAAATGCCCGATTCCTGATCCAACAGGGAGCTAAGATCATTGTAATAGCTTGTAATACTTCTTCAGCTACTGCACTCATTGATCTGCAAAAACTACTTCCGGTTCCGGTACTTGGTGTTATTGAACCGGGTGCTCTCTCAGCAGTTAAATCTTCCGGCAACAAGCACATTGGTGTTATTGGAACAGAAGGAACTATTCGCAGCCAGGCTTATTCCACAGCAATTTCTAAACTTGATGATAGTTGTATTATATTTAGTAAACCATGCCCGCTTTTTGTTCCACTTGCCGAAGAAGGCTGGGAAGACCATGAAGTAACACAGCTTACTATTAAAGAATATCTTACTTCACTTTTGCACAAAGATATCGATACTCTGGTTCTGGGATGCACTCACTATCCCATTCTTAAAACTTCAATTCAAAAATTTGTGGGAAGTAAAATTACACTTGTAGACAGCGCCCAAGCTGTTACAGATAAACTTGATGAGATCCTGCCAAATAGAGAAACTAAAGAAATAGGAAAAGATTATTTTTATGTTAGTGATAATGAAGTAAAATTCAAACAAATCGCTTCTAAAATACTCGATATGGAAATAGATAAACTGATAAAAGTAAAGCTTGGTGAAGGCTGGTTTTTGAAATAATGGAAAATTTTTCTGAGCTTGCCTTCAATATAATTAATAATCTATTAAAAATCAAAAAAAATGACGTAATCTCAATTTCCGGTGAAATCCATAATGCCAGTAATGCTAACGAACCGCTCATCGAATTAGCATTAATAGAAGAGTTGGCTGTTGCAATAAGGAAAAAAAAAGCATTTCCTGTTTTAGAAATGTCCACCGAAAAACTTAAGAAACGTTTCTTTGCCGAAATGCCGGATGAGATATTCTCAGTTCCACCAAATTATTATAAGAATTGGATTAATGCGATAGATAAATTTATTGAGATAAGCTGGGAAAGTTATTCCAGTGATTTCCATGAAACTTCAGATAAGCAGTTAAAACAATTTAAAGATTCAACCAACTCCATTATGCAGCATCTCTTCCAACAAAAGAAAAAGATCATATTCCTCAACTTTCCCACACAAGAACTTGCTGAATATATCGGTACAGATTATGACAAACTTGTTGATACATACATTCAAGGTGTAAACTGTAATTACAATTTGTTAAAAATTAACGGTGAAGAATATCGCGAACGGTACTTCTCATATTCCAATTATCGTATAACAGCTCATACTGAGACATTGGCTATAAAAATAAATAGAGATAAACCAGTATTATTCTCCGGTGATCCTTCTGAGCACCAAATTATTTTTTTACCTACAGGCATTATTGAATTCCCGATTGAGCGTGAGAGTATGAACGGCATCTACTTTGCTGAAAAGATCTACTATAAAGAACATAATTATAATAATGTAAAAATTAAATTTGAGAACGGATCAATACGATATGTAGCTTTTAAAGAAGATAAAAAAGGTAATTTCCATTTACAGAATGAGCTCATAAATAGTGATGAACAGTGCTTTCTGACCCTAGGCTTCAATCAAGACATAAAAGAATACACAAATTATTTCTCTTATGACCTCTGTATAGAAGGAAAAATTTCAATGAAATTTTTTGATATAAAGTCTATAACATTATTTATTTC
>JAQICU010000360.1 GCA_027858325.1 Candidatus Cloacimonadota bacterium | reverse complement strand
AGTAAGAGAGTGGAGCTTAAGGTGAATTAGAGGAAATAATGAAATTAAAAAGTATCTATCTTTTGTTCGTTTTTGTTAGTGTTTGTTCGTTGTTAAATTCTTTTACTTGGGAAATAAAGCAAGACGGCACAGGCAACTTTACAACCATCCAGGAAGGAATCAATGCATCTGTTCATAGTGATACGGTTTTGGTATATCCCGGCAGGTATTATGAGAATGTTAACTTCAATGGGAAAAATATCACTCTTGCCAGTCTTGAACTGATAACCGGAGATGAAACTTATATTACCACTACAATAATTGACGGTAATCAACAAGGTTCATGCGTTATATTGGAAAGTAATGAATTTGAAGCAGTTTTCCGAGGATTTTCTATTACAAATGGATTAGGAGATATAATTTATGGTGATATTGATAGATTAGGTGGTGGTATCCGTATCAAGACAACATTCCAAACAGATCCAATCAATGCAATTATAATTAACTGTAAAATATATAACAATTATGCAGTTTATGGAGGTGGGATATATATAGACAATTCAGATATAACATTATCCGGTGTGAGTATTTATAATAATTATGCCAGCAGTGGAGGTGGTTTAAACGTACTTGATGAATCAAATATTATATTTGATCTTGTTAATCTATGCAATATTTATAATAATTTCGCAGGTCAAGCTCTTGATATATTAGCTAGTGATGCTGTGAATGATATCCATGTAATAGTTGATACATTTACTGTTCAAGATCAGTTTGATTATTTTGCTTATTATCAACGTAGTATCACAAGCACAGGAGAAATTAGTCTAGATATACAAAACCATTTTCTAGATAGAATTAATCACGATTTATATATATCTTCAGATGGAAATGACGAGAATAGCGGTTTAACTCCCGATACTCCGATGAAAACTATTGCATTAGCACTTCAGAAAATTGAGTCAGACAGCATTATCCCAAAAACAGTATATGTGGCTGGAGGTACTTATTCACAGGAATTGAATGATCAGATATTCCCTTTTTCTGCAAAGAAATATGTAAGTCTTATCGGTGAGGATATGAACACAACTGTACTTAATAATGATTACAGTGAATCCACATATACTATGAGACATGATAAAGGATTTAACACATTAGAGAATTTTACATTCCTAAACAATGATCAGAACTTTTATTCACTCTTTCATGCTGGTCATTCCAGTAACATTGATGTTAAGAACATCATTATTGAGAACAGTGACGTTCATCATGGATCAATAAATTTCTATCGATGCTATGGTGTAACTTTTACTAATATAATAATCAGGAATAATACTTCTGAGAGTTGTTCTGGATTTTGGTTTGATGGAGGGAATGTAATCATTAAGAATAGCGTTTTTGATAACAACGATTCTACTGGCCCAATGCAATGGGTTTCTAACTTCTATTGCCAGGTCGATGATTATTTAGAATTAGAAAATTGTATTTTTTCCAATTCGGATATTCCTCCTTTTCAATATGAAGAATATAATACTGTTAATATTTCAGCTCAACAGGATTGCTTTCCAGATATTAAAATAAGCAATTGCTTATTTACTAATAACTCCACAACAAATGGCAGTTATATCGCAAGAATTAGTAGCCCTGGTTCAGTAGAAGTAAATAATTGTACATTTACACAAAATACTTCACATATATGTCCACTTGGGATATTTGGTGAAATTGACTTCCGTAATAATATTCTGTATAATAATGAATCTGATTATGAATATGAGATAAATACAGGTAACTATCCTACTCTTCCTTCTATTCTCAATGTTGAATATTGTGATATCGAAGGTGGAGAAGATGCGATCTATCCTGGCAATCCACCTAATGAAGCTATCATCAACTGGTTGGAAGGCAATATTGACGGAAATCCATCATTTCAGTTATCGGGTGATAATCCATATCAACTAACAGAGTTGTCTCCCTGCATCGATGCTGGAACACCGGATACAACAGGATATTTCCTGCCACCCTGGGATCTTCTGCATAATTATCGTGTTTGGGATGGAGATGAAAACGGAATAGCAATTATCGATATGGGTTGCTATGAGTATGGTGCTGATACAGTTGGAGTTTTCTATAATGAATTACCAATTATTAATTATGAATTACGAAATTATCCAAATCCATTTAACCCTGAAACCAAAATAGTTTTCGATCTACCTGAATCGGGGCAAGTGAAACTTGTAATTTACAACATTAAAGGACAAAAAGTAAAAACTCTATTAGATTGCTATATGATTTCAGGTAGAAACGAAATGATCTGGAACAGCAAAGATGATTATGGTAAGGGAGTCTCTTCAGGAGTTTATTTCTATAGATTACAAACACCAACAAAAATTCTTACAAAGAAAATGCTGTTATTAAAATAGTAAAGTCATGAGAGAGACGGCACTTAACAAACGTATCAGCGTTGGAGTAGGCAGGAATCTGAGAGAACGCAGCATACGGCAAACATTAGCATAAAAAAAAGGAGCAGATCACTCTGCTCCTTATGTTTTATATGTGTATTTCCGTGGAAATCCGTGAGCTATTTAATTTTCTATTACTTCCACATTAGCACGCGGGATAGTAACTATTTCACCGTTTTCCAGTTTGGCTTCCAGGATCCGGACCAGAGTTTCACTTTCAACTTTAGTAAGTTTTTCCGGCAAGCCTG
>JAQICU010000351.1 GCA_027858325.1 Candidatus Cloacimonadota bacterium | reverse complement strand
ATAAATATCATAGAAATCTGCATCACCAAAATGGCGACCCATAAAAGACTTCCCATTGTCTGTAGCAAATGCAACTAGCAAATTATTCATTAAAACACACCATTAAGCTGTTTTCAACTCACCTTGTTTATAAGCTTCATATGCAGTTTTCACTGTCATTTCACCAGCACCGATAAAGATTTGCAGATTGGCTTGGGCCAATACTCTGCCGGCATTTCCACCGGGTCCGTTTCCGGTTATCAATACTTCCACACCGAATTCTGACATCTTTTGCGCTGTTTTTGGTCCTGCACCGTGTGCTTCGTTGGCAATTGCACGATTATCATAAGTTTCGATTTTTTCAGTTTCTTCATCATAGATAAAGAAAAACTCTGTTCTTCCAAATCTCGGGTCCATCTTGGAATCCCATTCTGTTCCTTTTGCTGTTAATAATATTTTCATCTTAACTCCTTCTTGGCTCACGGATCTTCACGGATTACACGGAAAAGTAAATGCTTCAATCAGTGTTTTTCAGTGTTCATCAGTTAGCAATTTTTATTTTTTCCCAACTATCTTCTAAAATCTGTTTTATCTTTCCATTATCAAATTCTACAATCGTTTTTCCCATCGTCATTGCTTTTGTGAAGTTTTCATCATAAGGGATTTCGCAAATCAAATCAATGTTTTCTTCTTTTAGTAATGTATGGATATCATTAGTTTTTTTAATATTAATGTCTGCTTTGTTTATGATGCATCCTGCTTTAATACCAAATTTCTTTACAAGTTCGTAAACTCGTTTCAAATCGTGAATACCGGAGACAGAAGGTTCTGTTACAAGTATTACATAATTTGCACCTGAAAGTGAAGAAACCACAGGGCATCCAATTCCCGGTGAGCCATCTACAATAATAATTGCTTTTTCCTCTTTCTCAGCTAATGCTTTTGCTTCATTTTTTACTTTAGCTACCAATTTACCGGAGTTTTCTGCACCTACACCAAGTTTTGCGTGTACCATTTTTGTTCCGGTTTTGATGTCGGAAATAAACCAATCTCCTACATTTTGTTCAATCATCCTAATTGCATCTGTAGGACAAACACGTGCGCAATATCCACAACCTTCACAATCTAAAGCTTGAACAATGTATTGATTATCAATAATTGGAATTGCATCCCAGCGACAAACATCAGCACATTTTCCGCATTTTATACATTTTTCCTGATTAATTTCTGCGAGTAATCCACTGTAAAAATCTTCAGATCTTCCTATATCAGGTTGCATAAGAAGATGCATATCAGCAGCATCTACATCACAATCAGCAACAATTACATCTTTTCCGCCGAGATAGGCAAAAGAAGCTGTGATCGATGTTTTACCTGTTCCACCTTTTCCTGAAATTATTACGATTTCTTTCATAGTGTAACCTCTTGCTGAAATTTGGAAATGAATGCGATTATGTCTTCAAGTTGAGTTTTTACTTCCGGAATTTTTTTATAAAGAAGGTTTCCCTCAGAGTATATTTCTGCAATCTTTCTCATATTAGGAATTTTGGCTATTATGGGAATATTATTCTTTTCACAATATCTTTCCACATTTGCATCACCGATCCCAAATCTATTGATGATTACTCCCATCTCCTTTTTTAACTCTTTCATTGTTTCCACAGCGAGTTTCAGATCGTGTAAACCGAAAGGAGTTGGTTCTGTAACCAACAAGATCAGGTCCGCATCTTTGGTAGCTTCAATTACCGGACAGGAGGTTCCTGGCGGGGCATCGAAAATTTCAATTGTTCTTTTTGGAAAATTTCTATCTACATAATTTAAAGTCTGTTTAATGAGCGGCACAGCCTGTTCTTCACCAATAATAAGTTTGCTTTCAATAAATACCAGATTTCCTGATTTGAAATGTTTCAATTCTCCCATTTTTTTAGGCTTCATGGGAAGTGATTTCGTCGGACATAATTCGCTGCAAGCATAACATCCGTGGCACAATTCAGGGAATACCATTATCATCTCACCGAGTTTCATAACGGCATTGAAATTACACACTTTTTGACAATTTCCGCAAAGAATGCATTCATCTTTTTTCCATTCAGGAATCATTTTAAATTTATCTTCTTCGTGGATATTTTCACCTGAAATGAATAAACCGGAATTCGGTTCTTCCACATCTAGATCGACCAGAATTATTTTTTCTGTTTCAGCGAGGAAGCTGGCCAGATTTGTAGCCAGTGTGGTTTTTCCGGTTCCACCTTTCCCGCTGGCGATAGCTATTTTCATATTTATCCTTGATCTAATGATCGCAGAGATTATCTCCGGATGCCAACCCTTCCGAAATGTAAGTTTCTACAAGACCTTTGAGATTATCGGAGCTCAATCCAATGATAACTTCGATATTATTTTGTGTAAAAAGCTGTTGAGCTCTACTTCCCATTCCACCGGCAATAATTGCTGTACAGCCTAATTCTCTCAAGAAAGCAGGATGTGAGCCTGGTTCGTGTGGTGGTGGTGATACAAATTCCTCTTTCACGATCTTATCGTTTACAATTTCATAAATTGCAAATTTCTCACAATGTCCAAAGTGTGCACTTAAAACACCATTTGTTGTTGGTATAGCGATTTTCTTATTCATTTTTCTCTCCATTATATTTAAATTGCATGACGTATCATTTTGATGTATCTGTAATATTATTGTTCAATCTGAAATATTGAACCTGCAAATAATCTATTTTTTTTCTTGTTCATTCGTGAGTTGTTCTCTTTCAGTTTTTTCGATATCTATAACTGAATATTCAGCATTAATGATAGTATTCTTATTCTCTTTATTTTCTATTTGTTTGGGGTGAATTACTTTGTTAAACAGTTTCTTGATTTTACTGTCTTCACTTGTTAGATCATTTACGACAGTTCCCGCAATGGCTGTTATCACTGTTCCTATAAAAGAATTTCTTCCACGATGACTTTGATTTCGTTTATTCCTGTATTTAAATCCACCGTAATGTTTTCCCTCAGTCATATTTATTCACCTCCAAACAAAAAGGACAAGCGATAATCTTATCGCCTGTCCCTGATGGATTATTCATCTTCTTTTTTCAATTCGGAAAGACGCTTTTCCATTGCTTTAAGTTCATTCTTCAGAACGTCCAATTCTGATTCAAGATACTTTTCTTCATCTTTTGCCGAATATTGAGGAGTTGGATAATTCGGATAAGTGGAAAATCCTTGATAACCGAATCCTCGTCCGTAACCTCTTCCAAAACCACGACCGAAGCCTCTTCCAAAACCTGCACCACCACGTGGAGCACCTTTTGCATATCCCGGACTTTCATAGCCGTTACAATATCCTAATCTTCTGCCTGTCATTTGCCCCATTCCGTTAGGACCCATTCCGTCACCTCTTGGCATAATTACCTCCCTATATTTTGATTAATTCTGATTATTTGTTTCTTCCTTGACCTTGACCTTGACCTTGACCTTGTCCTTGTCCTTGTCCCATATCCTTTCCGGCAGATTTTCCTAATCCGCGTCCTGTTCTGGGTCCTTTCCCATCAGGTCCTGTTCTATCTCCACCTGGCATGATTACCTCCTTCTTTCATTATCGTTATTTCTACAACATCTTCCATGTCCGAATCCTCCTGCCAAATCTACTAAACTTTCTGAACCACAGGACGGACATATTATTAAATCTTTTTCAAAATTAGTATTGAACATATGACCACAAGAATTGCATTTTATGATGTTGCCTCGGAAATGAATATTGCCACCATCTATTTGAAGATGTTTACCCTCAATGATAAATTCAGCTATCTTTTTACGGGCATTTTCAATCAGCCGGGTAAAAGTAGATCGGGAAATTTCCATCTCTTCCGCAGCTTCGTTATGATTCATGCCGATTTGGTCAGCCAACCGAATTGCTTCATATTCATCAATCGAGAGTTCAATAGATTCTAATGATAATCTTCTTATTCCCACAGGTTTAAATTCTGTATAAAGTGGAGGTCTGTGCACGATTCTCTGCATTTTCCTTCTAGGCATTAATCCTCCCTTATTAATTTCTAAGACAAGATAATGCACATATGCTCAATATGCAAGTTTTATTTTAAAATAAAAAAAGCTCCGACAATATCGGAGCTAAATGAACAAAACTCAAAAAAAATCACATAATATATTCTTTGTTTATTCGATCTCTCTTTTCCAAAAATTTGATCTGTTCTTCAATTGTATCAAAAATTGATAGGTCTATTTCCTCAAACTCTTCATTCGAAGTATGTGTCATTCCCATAACATTGCTGATTATATCTGTGATTTTTTCCTTATCAATATCTGAAGCACGTGTTATAGAATATTTTTGCGGGATATTATCAACTATCTTGAAATTATAGCTGACAAGTTCCAGCAGTCCATTCTTCATCTCTTTAGTAAGAATCCGATATTCAAAATTCTGTTCTTTGCCGGCTTCAGGATGAAAGATGAAGATTTTATAGATCTTTTCACCTTTTTCAAGTCTCAGCATAAATGGGTCATTCTTTTGTTCGGGAATTTTTGAATTCACTATAACCTCTTATTATCAATTTTTTTAGATCAATAAAAAAGGATGAGTTATAACCCCATCCTTTTAAGAAATAATTTTTGTTGTAGATTTAAATATCTAATTCTTCTTTAATCTTAAGGACTAAATCATAATTGTGTTTAATGTTAGCATATTCATCGCTGTTCATCTCTTTTTCAAATTCTTCTATCTCTTGTTTTGCTTCAGTAAGAGCTTTTTCCAATTCATCTTTTTGTTCTGTAGTGAGATCTCCACTTAATTGAGTTTCCAAAGCTTCTTTGCCCAGAACCATTTGTTCATGCATTGCTTTTGTTAGCTGAAGTCCTGCACCAACTGCTTCTGCAAAAGTGATCACAGTAGAAAGTCTGGTATAGTCATCAAAAGAAATATTCATTTCTTTCTTAACAATATTCTGTAAATTTTCACCAGTACTCATAGCTTCAATCAGAGCTACTTGAGCAACCTGAAAATGGATATCAGGATATTTTTCTTTAATTTCTGAAACGTTGTTAAAAAAAGATCTAACTTCCTTTTCATTTAATTTGATCTTTTTAATTTCATCTTCATCCATATCCTTGAATGAATCAGCTGTGCTCTCTACTACTTCTGCCGCCTGCTTAACAGCATTCATTGCCTTTTTTGCATCGTCAAGTTTCCCACATCCAGCCAAAAGTAATGCAGCGAAAATTACTAAAATGATAATATTTTTCATTATCATACCCCCTTTTTTTATTTTTCTATTGGAAATATTAATTGTTCTCTGTATGAATTAGCTTTCACTCGGTAATAAATTCCGTTTTCATAAAGCAGGGCTTCTCCTTTAATGCCGGTTTTTATACCAGTATCTACCGGAATTACACTATCCTTAAAAAATGGATTAATAAAATCTTGTGTAGTGTGCCCAACTACTATTTTATTAATACCCATATCAGATAGCAATTGTAATAATTGATCCTGCTTGATCTGAGTAAATGCTTTTGTATCTTCAAAATATCCACGATACCACAATGGACCTTCACTTCCAAAAATAAAGTTTAGTAATTCATTGTATTTTATTTTGTCTTTAGTAGCATCAATATTAATGCGTATCCGGTTATTAATCTCCTGAAAGTTATAGTTGTAATATGAAAACCTGGGATGAATACCAGCATGAACAAAGAGAACATCATTCAACTGTATAATGGTGTGTTTAGTTCGGAGCCAGCGACCAAATTCAGAATTGGCTGAATAAAGCTCACTTACCTTCATTTGCATGATTTCAGCAGTCTTCTTATATTTATCGTGAACATACTTAGTATTATTTTGCAAAACCATTACTTCATGATTTCCAAGAAGATAATGTACTTGCCCCTTCCAATTTTCAGCTTGCATTTCTAATTTGTGAATGAGCCAAAGACATTCTGTTACTTTATCACCGCGATCGAAAACATCTCCTAAAATAATAAGATGACCATCTCCCCATGCCCAATCGAGGTTGGCATCGATTATTCTATTATTCCTGAGGATCTCTACCATTCGGTCATATTGACCGTGAATATCGCTGATAACAAAAAATTTGGAAATATCTGAAAAGGTGCTTGGATTGATTCTCGGAGCATAGGAGGAAATTTCAAAATCTCCTTCAAATCCTTCAAGATTGAAAGAGAATAATCCCTCTCCACGAACAGTAATGTCTTGCGAAACATAATTATCATTTAAGATGTACTTAATTGTAGCATTTTCATTTCCCCAAAAGACATAAGGTCCTTCAGTTAATTTTGCTGTTGAATCAACTTTACCAAATTGAATTTCCTGGGCAAAACAGGTAATAAAAACAACTAAGAATAGAGTGAAAACAAGAAATCTATTTTTTTTCATATTATCCTCCAATATAATTTCTAATTGTCATTGCAAAGTTTCTAATATTAGAAATCTCACGAAGCTATCTTAATCTCTAACTAATTAAAAAGAGATTGCTTCGTTTGAAACAGCAAGAAGAATACTCGCAAAGACATCAGTTTTCGATTTTTTTATAAAGACACTCAATTATGCTGAACTCATATCTTTAATGATTTTAATTTTGTTCAAAACGAACATACGTCAAGAATTTTACGTAGTAATAATCAATAAATTTCTATTTTTAATAATCTACCATCCAAATTTCCATTTTTTAAAGGACGCTTAAAAGATGGTTTTAGACCAATAGCAGGAATTAGTTCTTTGTCACCAACATATATATAAGCAGTGCTACTTTTACATTTTTGTTTAAGAAAATCACCCAGATTTTTGTAAAGTTCAGATGTTGATTCTTTAGTCCCTAATCTTATTCCATAGGGTGGATTGCAAATGATTGTAGAATCATGAATTTCTGGGAGAGACATGAAATCAATTTGTTTAAGATCAATGTTTTGTCCCGAAGGAAGTGTTTCAAAATTCAGTTTGGAGTCTTGTATAGCAAAGTAACTCATATCACTTCCAAAAATGAGGTCAGAAGGTAGTTCTCGAATGTGTTTTGTACTGTTTTCCTTAATTATCTTCCATTCCCTTTCATCAAATTCGGGCAGGTTCTCAAATCCGAATCTTCTTCTTTTAAAACCTGAAGGTACTCTGCAGTAATTCATTAAAGCTTCGCAAAGAAGTGTACCACTTCCGCACATTGGGTCATATAGAGGTTTATTTCCTTTCCAGCCGGCAAGGTTAACAATAGCTGCTGCTAGAGTCTCTTGCATAGGAGCTGATCCCTTGCTTTGTCTGTAACCGCGTTTATGAAGAGGTTCTCCCGAAGTATCCAGGCTGATCGTTGCTCTATTTTTGTGTACGAAAAGGTTGAAAACAACATCAGGAGATTTCGTATCGATATCAGGACGTTTATCATATTTTTCTGTGAAGAAATCGGCAATTGCATCTTTTAACACGAGAGTTGCATATCTGGAATGGGTTATCTTACTGTTGGAAACGTTTGAGTAGATTGCAAAAGTTTTATTATTATCTAGGAATTTATCCCACTCTATTTTTGATGCAGTACTATAGAGATATTTTGTGCTATGACAATCAAATGTGATCAGCGGAGCCAGAATTCTGCTAATGAACTTACTCTGATAATTTATTCGATAAATATGAGTAAGATCAGTTTTGAAATGAACTCCTCGATAAACCGGAGCTATCTCTTTTGCACCGAATTCTTTTAACTCAGCAGCACCAAGATCTTCCATTGAACCCGCTACTTGTGCAAAGAATTTGCCATGCTGTTGATATTCAAACATCAATTCTCTCCTTTTATACAGCTTAAATAAAAATAAGATTTAAACTAAATATAGATCAGCTTTTAATTCTCCGAAACTGTTTTGCATTTATTAGGCGATAATGTGGAGAATATGCTGTTCGATAGATATTACTGTGACTTACAAGCTGTTTGCTTTTGATAATCTTCCACAATTCTATAGATTGTTGTTCAATATTTTCAATTGGAATTTTCATCATGAAAATCTGTTTTTCGATGTTTTCCCATTGCTCTAACCATTCATTATGACTGAGCTCATTTTTCACTTCAACACTTTTGAGGAATGCATCCAGAAAATCATTAAAAGAGATCATTCCTATATTGATAACATTCAGATTCACCCTGTAGAATTCATTGATATAACTGATATTTTGATAATCTTTTTCTTCAAAAATGGAAGATCCTTCTAATTCATTTCGCAGGAATTCTCGGGTAGAAGATTTACTTGATATAATATGTTCTGGACCGAATGTTCCTTGAAAAAAAAGTTTGTAGTAATCTATAAGTTGAGATTTAGGATGAAGTTTAAATTCGGATATTGTTAACTTTGTAATTCTATCTACTTTCTTCATATTAAGCAACTCGAAATTCCGATTTCGAGAAGGAGCAAGATTGGAATTTTGTTTTACTTTCATTTTGCACGGAAGAAGGTTCCTCTTTCTTGTTGTTGAGATGTTACCGACCCATCATGTAATAACTCACTGAGATACTTATTGATCTCGTTTATATGAATTCCTAACATTTCTGAAAGATCTTTATCTGTGCAGGGACGACGCTTTATAGTCTCAATTATCTGTTGTTCAACATCTTTATGGTAACTTCTGAGTTTATTCCGGGAGTGGAATTTTGCAATTATTTCAACGGGTAAAGGTTCTATAAATTCTGAAATTTCTTCCATTCTGCTTTGTGCGACCGGCTTAATCCAGTTTTCAGTTCCTGGTCTGTCCAGAGTATTCAGTTGAACCTGATTTGGTGCGATCTCCATGATCACATTTTTTAGAAGTTCAAGCTCTTCATTTGAGTCGTTCAAACCGGGAATTATGAAAACTTCCAACCAGATCTTTCCAGAAAAGTCTTTGCTGAATTTTATCAACCCCTCAATGATCTTATCATTATCCAATTTGCCATGTGGACGATTTAATTTTTTGAAAACTTTCTTGCTAACTGCGTCAAGAGAGGGTAGTAGCAGGTCTATTTCTAAAATTTCTTTTCTAACCTTCTCATCATAAAGCAAAGTAGAATTTGTAAGAAGTGCCAATTTATATTTTGGATAATTTTCCTTAATAAATGTAATTATTTTTCCAATGCCATTATGCAGAAGCGGCTCACCTGCACCTGAAAAAGTAATGTAATCAAGTTCCGGGTCATTATCAAGATAGCCTTTCAATTCGGTTAAAATATCATTCAATGGTATGTATTCCTTTCTTTCAATTGTGAGGTTAGTCGTTTTTCCTACTTCACAATAAACGCAATTTAGACTGCATACTTTATGCGGAACAAGGTCTACACCGAGAGAAATTCCCAATCTGCGTGAAGGAACCGGACCAAAGAGATGCTTGTATTTCACTTTTGGATAAATCCTTTAACTTGTAATTTCAATGCCTTCAAGCTAATCGTAACATCTGACAGAAAAAGTATTACCGATATTATCAGCGAAACGATAGCAATGCTGAAAAGGGTGAGAAAGATAGCCTTCATGTTCCAATCTGTGAGGAATCCTAATAAAAGCAACAGGATCAACAAACTTGCAATTAGAATGGTGATAACAATACTGGTAATAGCTGTTCGCAGGATTCTTCCGCGTTTGCAAAGGATTTTGATTTGAATTGGAATGATCTTATTTTGATTTCCGTTTTCCATTTCTTTTACAAGAAATCGGGCGCGATCAATTATTCTTCCAAGTCTATTAGTGAAAGAAAGCAGCAGCAATCCTACTCCCGATATAAGAACAATAGGTGATATAGCTGATTGCATTATTTGTATAAGATTTTGCATATTATTCATAATAAATAGATGAACCTTATGAATATTTATAAAATTCGCAAGGTTCAGTAAACCTCTCTAAATAATACCTTTAATGTCTTTTTCTACTTGTAAAGCAATATTATTGGTTTTTTCCAATAATTCATCAGATTTTGTAAGAATATCAAATTTGAATGTCTCATCTTCGATACTACTCATATTTATCTTCACATTCAAGTATGCACTTTTTGCAGCTGCATTGGCGGTAATGGCAGCCACTCCTGCATCAGACAGAGCATTGGTATTTCCGATTTTTGCAACTTTTGCTGCCAGTTCAGCAGCTTCCAAAGCTATTTCTAATGTTTCCAACGGAACCAAGATAGCTCTTTTAGTAGCTTCTTGAATTGCTACATTTCTATTGTTTTTATCTTCGTCGGTTTTTTTAGGTAATCGTGTAGCATTTATCATATTGTAGAATGCCTGAGTATCACTATCGATAGCAATCAATGACCGTTCTTTAATGTTCTGTCCGAATTCAGAAAGTTCTTTAGCTTCATCCCAAATTTTTTCATAGCCTTTTTTATTAAAGGTAAGGTTGGAAACCATTGCACTTAGAGCACCTGACATTGCAGAACAAAGTGCTGCTACACTTCCACCACCCGGTGCAGGAGAATCTGTTGAAAGTTCATCGCAAAAACCTGTTAATGTATTATTAACCAGATCATCCTTATTTCTAATTGCATATTCAATTACCTTTTTATCAATATCAAATTCTGCAACATCTTCCAATCCCATACTCTGAACTGCAGTTTCAATGATCATTCGTTCCGGAATACCGGCACTTTCACCCATTTTTTCCAGATAATATTTACCGGACCCTAAAATTGCAGCTTTGGGAAGCAGTCCTACAAGTTCACTTCCAGTAACTTGTAATCCTTTTGCTAACGCCAGTTCACGAACTTTATCAAGAACAACATGAGCAGGAGTAATATTGTAATTCGTAAGATTTATGCTGATCTGTGCACGATTAAAATCATCAATAAACCAGCCAATTGCTTTGCAATTTTTAAATAGACCTGTTTTTTTTACTTTGTTACCATTTTTATCTTTAATGAGTTTATTATTTTCATCTCTGGCAAAACGTCCACGTTCGCGAATATCAAGGGCAATATCGTGAGCTTTCTTCTTATCTCTTGTATTTAAATTTATATTATAAGCAATTAAGAATTCTCGAGCTGAAATAGCTGTAGCTCCCGATTTTGTATTAAATTGTTGAGGACCATAATCAGGTTTCCAGTTTGGATCTTCCATTTTCTGAGGAAGTGCTTCATACTCACCTTTTCTAACTTCAGCTAAATTATTCCATTCTGGTTTACTGGCAGCATATTCATATAAATAAACTGGAATATCAAGTTCTTTACCAACTCTTTTACCAAGTTTGTGAGCAAGTTTTACGCAATCATCCATTGTCATATTTGCCACAGGTACGAAGGGGCAAACATCGGTAGCTCCCATCCGAGGATGAGCACCTGAATGCTTGCTCATATCAATCAATTCACTTGCTTTTTTGATTGCTTGAAATGCAGCTTCGACTACGAAATCGGGTTCTCCGACAATCGTGAAAACCGTTCTGTTGGTATCCGCTCCGGGATCGACATCCAAAAGTGAAACGCCCTTCACAGCCTTGATAACTGCCGAGATATCATTTAATATTTTTTGATCTTTTCCTTCGCTAAAATTTGGTACACATTCTACTATTTGCATCAATTCACTCCATTTTATTTTTTAATATATTTTTTCAATCGGTAAAAGTACAACTTTGCCAATTTCTTGTTTGATAAAATCTACTCCTGAATTCTTTAATTCTTCCATCATAAAATCGATCTGATCTTGTTCAGCAATTGCCATAATAATATTTGCATAACCCTTTTCTTTGCTGAACGACTTTCTGAAACCGGCAAAAATGGGATTATCAAAAGTGAGTTTACGACCTAATGATTCACCCGAGAGAACAATAGTATCATCAATACCAGCTTCCGTGAGTGCCATTAAAACATCATCCAAGTATTTTTCTTTGTTCAAATTTAATATCATATACATAATTTTCTCCTAATTGGAAACATTTGTTTCCCCGGATTTAAATAAAGCAATTTTGGCTATGATCGGTCCCACAACCATAACAATGAATGTCGTGGCAGTGATCACACTAATGATCTGTACTGCTTGCAAATGAAATCCCTCTTTCTCCATAACTTTGGAAGCGGCAAGGGCTAGCCCCACGGCAACTCCTGCCTGAGACATCAAGGCAAGTCCTAAAAAATTTCTTATTTTTCTCGGTGCTTTGGAAATGGTGGAGCCGATAAAAGTTCCACTCCATTTTCCAACTGATCGTGCAACAACATAAATACTGATGAGAAGAGAATATTTCATTATCAATGAGATATTTAGTCTTGTTCCAATGAGAACGAAGAACCATACATACATTGGTGGTGTCCAATCTCCTAGAGTATTGAATATCTTTCGAGCTGTAAGTTTGCTTTTATTTACTAATATAATTCCCATGGTCATATTTAATAAAATGGGTGAAAGCTGAAAATATTCTGCAATTCCGCAATTGATAAGAATGATGCCAATCGATAACAATAATAGACTAACTCTATCGTGTATTAACTTTGCAATGGGAACCATAACAAAACCAATTAATACACCAGCAACAATTGAAAATAGATCTTCCAATCCGGCATGTTCTATAGCAAAAAGAATGGAAACTTCTCCACCCGATTTACTGCCAGACATAAGGATGATAGAAATTGGTAATGAAATTGTAAAAAGTAACAGAGCCAAAATATCATCTAATCCCATCACAGCATAAAGGGTAGTAGTGAATTCACCTTTAGCTTTATATTGTTTGATAACTTCTACAGTTCCTGCCGGTGCAGTAGCACTTGCTAGAGAGCCAAAGATAAGCCCCATGGGAATACTCTTTAAAATTAATGCACTGAAAATTCCAACCAGGAGGAAAGCACCAAAAGCTTCAAAAATGACAATAGAGATAATAGATTTTCCAAGTTTCCTGATTTCTTTAAACCTAAGTTCTCCTCCAATACCAAATCCAATTAGCGAGAGCACAACCAAATTTACAATATCCAAAGATTTGACCTGCTCCGGTGATAGCATTCCGAGAATATCTGGTCCGAGCAATGCCCCTGCAATAATATATCCACCTATAAGAGGTGTTTTTAGCAGGGTTGCTCCGCGTGACAAAATGAGTGCCAGCAGAATAGAACCACCAAGAAAGAGAAGTTGCAGATATTGGGGGAACATAATTTACTTTTGTGTTTTAATTAATTCGTATATATCTGAAGGATTTTCAGCGGATAATATTTTATCAACGAATTTTTGATTTTTTAAACGAAGTATTAAACGAGAAAGGACTTTAATATAATCTTTATCCTGCTTATCGGAAGCACCGATCATAAAAATGAGTTTCACTGGCTTATCATCGATAGATTCGTATTCCAATCCTTCTTGTATGCGACCGATCGCCATAACAAAATCTTTCACGGTTTTATGACGTGCATGTGGAATAGCTATTTCGTAACCAATTCCTGTACTCATTAATTTTTCTCGTTTGAAGATCTCTTTAGAAAACGTTTTGGGATCAGTTATTAATTCATCTTTACAAATGATTTCAAGAAGTTCATTCAAAGCACCCTTTTTAGCATTCGATTGTATATCAATAATTTGAGTCTCATTCACCATGTTTGATATCTTAATAATTTTATCCATATTTTACCTCATTGCAAAGTTATAAATTTATTTGTTCTTCAACTTTTCTCATTTCGACGGTTATTATTCTATTATCAGTAGCTTGGATTATTGTAATATCCCAATTTCCAATTGTTAATTGAGTATCTCCTCTGGGGATTCTTTCAAGTTTATCTATGATCATTCCGGCAATAGTTTCATAATCTCCTAAAGGTAGGACCATATCGTATTCGTCATTTAGAAAATCAATTTCTGCATAACTTTGCACTCGATACAATCCGCTTGATATTTCGCTGATCTCCTGAGTTGTGTTATCATATTCATCTTCAATTTCACCTACGATCTCTTCCAGAATATCTTCAATTGTGATCACGCCGGCTGTTCCGCCATAAGAATCCATAATAATTGCCATGCTCACCTTCTCTTTCTGCATTTCTGTAAGAAGCTTATTCACATCCATAGTTTCCGGAGCGAACAAAGCATTTCTTATAAAATCAGCGGCAGTGAGATCAGCATGATCTTTCTGCTTTAAGAGATCATATATTATCAAGATTCCTTTGATATTATCAAGGTTATTTTCATAAACCGGGAATCTGGTAAATCCTTTTTCTTTTGCAATTGAAATTACTTCTTCAATGGGCGTATTTAAAGGGAATGCCATAACATCCGTACGATGGATCATCACATTTTCTGCATCTAGTTCAGAAAATTCCAAAGCATCTTCCAACATATCCATTTGATCTTCATGCAGAACACCATCATCTTTAGCTTCTGAGAGCATAAATGAAAGATCTTCGCGTGATACAAAATTGTATCTCGATTGTTGAGGAAGTTTAAAAAGTTTAGCAAGAGCATTATTTAGAAGTGATACGAACTTCACGAAAGGTGTAAAAATGAAACTGAAGAATCGGAGAAGTGGGAATCCACTGCTTACAAATCTGTTGGGAAAATCTCTGTAAAGTGCTTTGGGAATTATCTCGGCAAACACAAGTATAAAACCTGCAATAATAAGTGTTGCAGTGTGCTCGGAAATATTAATTACAGACTTTTTATTAAAAATATTAATAAGAAATATTGAAAGAGAAGATACGACAACTAGTGATATGTTTGTTCCAAATAAAGTTGTTCCGAATATCTGGTCCGGATTTTCCAGAAAATCGAGGATCTGTTTCTTTTTTTTATTACTCTTTGCTTCTTGTTCCAGTTTTAACCTATCAACCGAGATTAGACCCGTCTCTATACCTGAAAAGAAAAAAGATAAAATAAAGAATAAAATTATGATGAAAAGTGATATAATCCACATTATTAATTTTCTACTTTTTCGTTCCTATATGCTAATTTTAGAGCATCAATAAATTCATCCAACTCACCAAGCAAAATGTCGTTTAATCTGAATGATGTCAAATTTATTCTATGATCCGTAACTCTGGATTGTGGGAAATTGTATGTTCTTATTTTTGCACTTCTATCACCAGAACCAACTTGTGACTTACGTTTAGCAGAGATCTCAGCTTCATGTTTTGTCAGTTCCAGATCATACAATCTTGAGCGAAGTACTTTAAAAGCTTTGTTCTTGTTTTTTAGTTGTGATTTCTCGTCCTGGCAGGTTACAACTAGTCCAGTTGGTTCGTGTGTGATCCGCACAGCAGAGTCAGTTGTATTCACACTTTGTCCGCCATGTCCTGATGCTCGGTAAACATCAATTTTCAGATCGGCAGGATTTATTTCAACATCGATCTCATCAGCTTCCGCTAGAACAGCTACCGAAATTGCAGAAGTATGAACTCTTCCTTGAGATTCTGTTTCGGGAACTCGTTGAACACGATGAACACCACTTTCAAATCTCATGGTTCCATAAACATTCTCTCCAGAAAGCGAGAAGATAACTTCCTTCAAGCCACCCACACCAGTTGGATTGGAAGACATAACAGACAATTTCCAATCTCTCTTATCTGCAAAATACTTGTACATTCTATATAGATCTGCTACAAACAATGCGGCTTCTTCACCTCCTGTTCCAGCTCTGATTTCAATAATTGCATCTTTTTCATCGTTCGGATCTTTTGGAACCAGAAGTTCTCTCAGAATTATAATTTTCTTTTCAAGATCTTCTTGAGCTTCAGTTGTCTCCTCTTCTGCTAAAGTTATGAGTTCTTTGTCGTCAGTAGAATTTATCAGCTGCAGGTTTTCTGCTATGTTTATTTCATGATCTTTTATTGCATTATACAAGTCCAATATTTCCTGCAACTCTTTAAACCTTTTTGATATCTTGCTGTAGTAACGACGGTCAGACATCTTGGCAGGATCATAGATATCTTTTTTCAACTCTTTATATTCTTGTTTAAGGGTTGAGATCTTTTTTTCCGGTAACATAATTTATTAACTAACCTTTTGTGAATCTTCATCAATGAAAATAATATTTTCGTATTCAGAAAGATCCATTTCCAATGCGCATTTCATAGCGATAACTGCAACTTCTATCGGTTCATTATCCGGTGGCTGAGTTGTAATTCGCTGCAAGGCAAGCCCGGGTGACGTCATTATCTTAACCAGAGGATGTTTCATATTCTTACCAGATAGTTTGAGTACTTCATAAGAAACACCGGAAATAAATGGCATGAATAATAAGTGATATGCTAAACGTAGAATTACATGCGGAGCACCAAAGAAATATGCAAATATTGTATCAATAATTGAGAAAATCAATATGGAAATAAGAAGAACAAAAAATATGAAACTTGTTCCACAGCGTGGGTGGAAGGTCGTGAATTTCTGAATACTGTCAGCATCCAGGTCACTATTAGCTTCATAG
>JAQICU010000326.1 GCA_027858325.1 Candidatus Cloacimonadota bacterium | reverse complement strand
CCAGCATTGGAACTTTGCATGATATCACCGAAAGCAAAATAGCAGAAGAGGAATTAGAACAAATCAATAAGGTTCTCAAACAAGAACGTCATATGTTTATCAGCGGACCAGTGATTGTTTTCAGGTGGCAGAACAAAGAGGGATGGCCAGTAGAATATGTCTCCCCTAATGTGAAGGATGTTTTTGGCTATTCTGTTGAAGAACTCTTATCTGGAAAGATACCCTATGCAGAAATCATCCCTAAGGAAGATATAGACCGTGTTTCTAATGAAGTAGCAACTTACAGCAAAAGTGGTGACGAAAATTTTGAGCACAAACCATACAGAATCATTAGAAAAGATCGCAAAACAATATGGATTGCTGATTATACTACAATATTGAGAGATGAAGCAGGCAAGATTACCCATTACTTGGGTTATATTGTTGATATCACGGAGCGCAAACGGGCGGAGGAAAAACTGAAAAAGAGACTGAATGAATTAGAAACTTTCAATCGAGTAACTGTGGGCAGAGAATTAAAAATGATTGAACTGAAGAAAGAGATAAATGAACTTCTTGAGAAATCGGGAAAAGAAGCGATATATAAGATTGCGGAGTGAAGAACCAAAACTTGAGTTAAGAGGAGCGGGAAGCGAAACTTGACTTAAGGATTGGATGGTTATCGAATGAAAAAGATGAAACGAGATATTAAGATTGAGACAAGAACATGCAAAGCTTGTTGGGAGGATCATATATGGCAATCTTCTCAAATATCCTCTGGGAAAATATAGAAAAATGATAGAAGAAATTGAAATGTCACCATTGATAAATAAAGTTCCGGTTATAGTCAAACGCCTTTCTCAAACGGGTTCGACTATCAGGAGAGAGAAATACTCAGCCAATGTTATCGCCGAGATGATAAAAAACAACAAATCTCTATCAATTAGATATACATATAATGGCTTTAATAAGCGATTTCAAATTGAGGAACATAGAACAGAAAAATCAAGAACCTATGATAAAAATTCTGAGATGGACAGGTTTGTGCATAAATTACGACGTATCAGCTCAAGGAACGAGCTCACCTATCAAGTATTACAGGAAATTATAAAGCGGCAAAGCGAATATCTGGTAACAGGCAATCCACTTTATTTAACTCCATTAACCCAGTTAGATCTGTCAAAGGCGATCAGCATAGAGGACAGGAAGATAGATAATAGCTGGATTTCTCGATTGATCAGTGGTCTTTATGTGCTGACACCATCGGGAGAGGAAAGGTCATTAAAGTACTTTTTACCATCTCAGAAGCAGGTAAATAAATTCTTCATCAAAGATCTTCTGGACAAGGAAACCAAAGATATCATATCTGGGAAAATGGAAAAGCCCTACTCCGATGTTCAGATAAAGAATATTTTCCAAGTTCAAAACCGAAAACTCTCTGTCCGATCAATTGCTCAATACCGTATAGAAATGGGGATACAGCCGGCAAAAAGAAGAATCTCCGGATATAAATACCCACCCCTTTCAGCGAATTTTTCGTTACTTTATCCTTTGACAGTTGCCTCGGTTCGAACTAATTCTCCTACCAGCCCGGGAATTTATGAATTCCGGCTGAAAAACCGGGAGATAGAATATCACAATGGTAAGACACCTGTTATTTACATTGGCAGTACCGGAAATATTAAAAAGAGATTAAGAGACCATCTCGGGAAAAATACCAAGAATGGCAGGATAAGAGATTTTTTAAAGAACCACGAATGTTTTTTCAGATACATCCGGTTTTCTAAGGACTGGAATAAAGAGGAAGCAAGAATGTATCAATTTTTTTTTAGCACTTATGGTGCACAACCAAAGTGTAACAGGATAAAACCAGGGAGAAAAAAATGAATATAAAATCTGAATTCAAAAAAGAGAAAATTAAAATTCTAATAATGGTTATTCTCTTAGCCGGAGCTTGCTTTCTAACTTACTATTTTCATACTATAGTCGGAAAAGGAACGGTTTTTAACCACCTCTTTTATATTCCAATTATTTTATCATCAGTATGGTGGAAAAGAAAAGGTTTAGTGGTTACTTTATTTTTAGTAGCTATACTGATTTTCAGTCACTTCTTACTTAGCACAGGTGAAGAGGATATTAATGATTTGCTTCGAGCACCTATGTTAATATTGATTTCCATTATAACTATTTTTTTAACGGAGAAGATTGTAAAAGTAAAGGATATGCTGAGTGAGAAGAACGAGTACCTGGAAAAACTGATCAACCATGCTAATGCTCCTATCATAGTCTGGGACAAAGAGGGGAGTATCATTAGGTTCAACACTGCCTTCGAGGATCTAACCAAATACCAATCTAGTGAACTAATAGGCAAACATTTCACAACTATTTTTAATGGTAGGACCGAAGAGAAAGTGCTGCGAAAGATTGAGCAAACATTAAAGGATGAATACTTAAAATCAGTTGAAATCACCATACTTGATAAACATGGGAACGAACTGATTCTTTTATGGAATCCTGCAAATGTATATTCCTCAGATGGTAAAAACATTATTGCAACCATCGCCCAGGGCACTGACATCACAGATATAAAGCGTGCAGAGGATAAACTTAAGAATTATCAAACTATGGTTGAATCCGCCCACGATGCTATCTTTTTTAAAGACTTGAAAAGCCGTTATATTATTTGTAACTCCAAGACTATAGAAGCTTTTGGGTTATCCCGCGAGAAAGTTATCGGGAAGAACGATTATGAAATAATGCCAAACAAAGAGGAAGCTAAGGAAAATGTTAAGAACGACCAACTTGTTTTCAAAACCGGTAAACCTGAAGAAATTATTAAACATATGACAGGAGCTGATGGAAAAGAATACTGGTTTCAAGCTGTAAAAGTTCCACAGTTTGACGATAAAGGAAATACCATAGGGCTTGTTGGGATTGCAAGGGATATTACAGATATAAAGCGTGCAGAGGCAGTAGTAAAAAAAGAAAGAAATTTCTCTGCAAATGTAATTGCTACAGTCCCTGATTCTTTAGTTGTTGTTGATAAGGATTTAAAGATAAAGAGCGCTAATCGTTCCTTTTATGAAATCTTTCAAATGGAACCGGAAAATGTGATAGGTGCTTCCATAACTGAGATATTAGGGGATAAGGATGGAGAACTAAGCACAGAGCTGCTCAATTTATTTGGAACTGAGGATATTCTGGATGGATTTGAACTTCAATATCAGTCAAAAGAATTGGGTAAACGGATATTAAATCTAATAGTGCGGACCATAATAATTGCAGAAGAAGAAGAAGAAGAAGAAGAACTGATCGTGCTTCAGGATATTACCGAGCGCAAGCAGGCAGAAGAGACGCTTCAACGGTTCAACGAAGAGCTGGAGCAAAAAGTTACAGAACGAACCGTAGAACTTGATAAGAAAATTAAGGAAAGTGAGCAACAGAGAATAACCACAGTTAACATTGCGAACGACCTTGAAGAAACGAATGTTAAACTTTTAAGTGAAATCACCGAACGCAAGCAAGCGGAGGAAGAATTAAAAAAACACCGCGATCACCTTGAAGAATTGGTAAAAGAACGCACCGAAGAACTCGAAGAAGTTCATGAACAGCTGATCCGAAAAGAGAGATTAGCAGTGTTGGGACAACTTTCAGGTGGTGTAGCACACGAACTTCGCAATCCCCTTGGAGTTATTTCAAATTCTATCTATTATTTAAATATGAAACTCAAAGATAAAGATGAAAAAGTTAAGAAACATCTTGCTCTTCTTAAAAGAGAAATTAAAAGATCTGATAATATGATCATAGAACTTCTGGATTTTTCCAAAGTAAAATTATTATATATTACCGAAACCAATGTAAATACACTAATTAAAGAAACCATTGAAGAGATAAAGATACCGGAGCAGATTGATCTTGAAATGGATCTTGATGAAAAGATACCTCAATTACAGTTAGATCCCGATAAAATGCAACTTGTATTTCAAAATATAATATCTAATGCTTTACAATCAATGCCGGAAAAGGGAAAATTACATATAAAAACAAGTTCAAATGATGATTTTACAGAGATAAGTTTTAGTGATAATGGCAGTGGAATTACAGAAGAAAATCTTAAGAAGATGTTTGAACCACTTGTTACAACAAAAGTAACGGGAATTGGTTTGGGGTTAGCAATTGTTAAGAATATCATTGATTATCATAAAGGCAAAATAGATGTTAAGAGTGAAGTTGGCAAAGGAACTACTTTTACGATCAAGTTGAGAAATTATGAAAAACGGGGTACGAGTTGCGGGTTACGAGGTACGAAGTGAAAATATGAAAACAAAAGTCTCGTTAACCGCAAGCTTCAGCTTGTGGGGTGCAGAGTCCGCAAATAACACACAGCCCTTTCAAGGGCTTATAAGGAGAAAAGATGTCTAAAAAATCTATGAAAGTATGTTGGCTTCATTTAATCTGGTCAACGAAAAATAGATATCCGTTTTTTAAAGATCCTGATAAAGCAAGAGAAGTAATTAAGATATTCAAGGATATCTGCACACAGAACGAAGTATATTACAAAACAGGGTATGTAAATTCTGAACATGTCCATTTACTTATTGATCTACCCGTTAAATTGTCTATTGAAAAATTGCTGCAATTTCTAAAGGGTACATCCTCTCATACTATAAACGATATTGATTTTTTCAAAGCAAAATTTAGTTGGGCAAAAAGATATGCTGCTTTTTCAGTTTCAAATAGCCAAATAAATACAATAATTCAATATATAAATAATCAAAAAGAACATCATAAAAAAAAATCGTTTTTGGATGAATGGCAACAATATGTGGAAAAATATGACTTAATTAA
>JAQICU010000208.1 GCA_027858325.1 Candidatus Cloacimonadota bacterium | reverse complement strand
TTATGAATCTGTTTGTGCTTTTCTCAATCGCAATGGTGGTCACATAATTCTGGGTATTAAGAATGATGGAACAATCTGTGGAGTAGAGACAGATGAAATTGATAATATAATAAACAGTTTTGTTACAACCGTTAATAATCCCCAACAATTAAATCCTACTTTCTATCTATCTCCCGAAGTATTTGAATACAAGGATAAAAAGATTATTTACATTTTCGTTCCAGAAAGTTCACAAGTACATAAAGCAGCAAATAAAATATTTGATAGAAATGATGATGGTGATCTTGATATTACTAATAATAACGATCTTGTATCTCAAATGTATTTCAGGAAACAGACTTCATATTCTGAAAACAGGATCTATCCCTACGTTACTATAGATGATTTGCGGATCGATCTTATTCAACGAGCAAGAAAACTCGCGATGAATCAAAAACCCGGACACCCTTGGAGTGAACTTACAGATTTTGAAATGTTAAAGAGTGCTCAACTCTATTTAAAGGATTTTCAAACAGGAAAAGAAGGATTCACACTGGCAGGAGTTTTATTATTCGGAAAAGATGATGTGATTTTATCTGTTCTGCCACATCATCGAACAGATGCGATCTTGCGAAGAGAAAATTTAGACAGATATGATGATCGTGAAGATATTCGCACCAATCTTATTGAAAGTTATGATAGATTAATGGCATTTGTTGCCAAACATTTACCGGATAAATTTTATTTAGAAAAAGATCAGCGAATCAGTTTGCGAGATCATATTTTCAGGGAAGTTATCTCAAATATTCTCATTCACAGGGAATTTATTAATCATTTTCCTGCCAAATTGGTTATATCTCCAGATTCAGTAAATACAGAAAATAGCAATAAAGCTCATGGGTCAGGTTTGATCGATCCGGTAAACTTTTCTCCATTCCCTAAAAATCCGACTATTGGAAAATTCTTTAAGGAAATTGGTAGAGCTGATGAGCTTGGCTCTGGTGTAAGAAATCTTTTCAGGTTTTGCAATGAATATGCAGATAAACTTCCTCAACTTATCGAAGGTGATAATTTTAAAATAATTATAGCAATTCCGGAGCAAGATGATACAGTGAATGAGGGATTAAATGAGGGATTAAATGAGGGATTAAAATCACTTTTAATTGTGATAAGGAAAAAACCCGGTATTCAAGCTAAAGATTTATCTTTAATTCTTGATAACCGATCAATTAAAACTATTGAAGGTCAGATAAAGAGACTTATTGATAATGAATTAATTGAAAGGCAAGGAAGTCGAAAAACAGGTGGATATTATCTTACACAAAAATGAAAAAAAATATAGGAAGGAAAATATGAGTAAAATTTTTATTAAAGAGTTAAAAGATCATCTGAATAAGGAGATCATCAGCAATTTTCTGGTAACTGAAAAGATATTGCGTGAAGGTGCAAAAGATTTCTACATTAGGCTTAAACTGGCTGATAGCTCTGGTTCAATTGCCGGTAATGTATGGAATAACGCAAAGACAATTGCTGAGAAATTTGATGAAGGCGATGTGATCCAGGTTAATGGTTTTGTGATTACCTACAAAGCCCAACTTCAACTCACAGTAAATAAACTTAAAAAAATTTCTCAGGAAGAATATGATCTTCAAGATTTCCTGGAAACAACCACTAAAGATATAAAAAAGCTTTCGGATAAATTATTCAGTTACATCGACAGCATTAAAAACCAATATCTAAAAGAATTATTGCTGAATATCTTTGAAGATAAAGAATTCTTTACAAAATTTGGACAAGCGCCCGCAGCTAAAGGATGGCACCATAATTACATTGGCGGACTTCTAGAACATTCAATGTCCGTTACAGGGTTATGCGATTATACTTCCCATAATTATAAAGTTGATAGAGATCTGCTTATTACAGGTGCTATTTTACACGATATCGGAAAGGTCTTTGAATATCAGGTTGTACCAAATATTGATTTCACACCTGTTGGAAGATTAGTCGGGCATATTCCACTAGGTGATAATTTTGTTGCAGATAAAACAAAAGAGATGAATAATTTTCACAAAGATCTTCTCATGAAGCTGCGTCACTTAATTCTTTCTCATCATGGAGAATATGAAATGGCATCAGCTAGACTTCCTCAAACTCTGGAAGCGACAGTACTCCATCAAGCAGATAACTTTGATGCACAAGCTATTGGTGTACAGCAGCTTAAAGATGCAGTTACTTCAGATGATGCACTTTGGACAGAATTTGATAGACTTAATAATAGATACTATTATATAAAATAAGATATGTTTCAAACATCTGTATTAGCCAGCGGCAGCAAAGGAAACTCGATCCTGATCAGAACGGAAAGCACAAAAATACTTCTCGATGCTGGACTTAGTGGTAAGAAAATTACAAATTTTATCCATAACATTAAATTAGATGAGAACAAGTTGGATGGAGTTGTTGTCAGTCACGAACATAGTGATCATATCCGCGGTGCCGGTATTATTTGCCGTAAATTAAACATTCCACTTTATATAACTAAAGATACTTATAATGCCTGTAAAGAACGTTTGGGGAATTTACCAATTGGGGTGTTTCACTTTGATAATGGATCATCATTTGTTATTGGTGATATAGAGATCAGAGCATTTCAATCTTCCCACGATGTAGCTGACGGGAGTAATTTCACCTTAATAAAAGCAGGAGATGATACCAGAAAACTGGCAATTGCTACAGATCTCGGTTTCAGTTCCAAATTGATGATAACACAACTGAAAAATTCAACTTCCATAATTCTAGAGAGTAATCATGACGTGAAAATGCTTATTAATGGATCATATCCGCCATATTTAAAGCAGCGTATAAAAAGTAAACAAGGACATCTCTCTAATGAACAGGCTGTTGGAGTGGTTTCGCAAGTTGTTCATCCTGGTTTAAAAAATTTAATTCTTGCACACTTGAGCGAAGAAAATAACCTTCCTATCAAAGCTGAGAAGCTTATGAGAGATTATTTACATAGCATAAATCATGATCTCGAACTTGTTGTTGCTTCGCAGTACGAATCAACAAAATTGATAGATGTGTAATTTCAATATAGAAGGAAAAAAATGTTAATTTCGATAATATTATTATTAATCGGATTTGTTATCCTGATAAAAGGTGCAGATTTCTTAATTGATGGTGCCTCATCATTTGCAAAGAAAATGTCCATTTCGGAAATTGCTATTGGACTTACAATAGTTGCTTTTGGCACTTCGGCTCCAGAACTTATTGTAAATGTTTTTGCCAGTATTGGTGGACACCATGAGATCACATTTGGAAACATTTTAGGAAGTAATATTTTTAACATCTTAATGGTTCTGGGAGTAGCGGGAATAATTGCAAATATTTCTGTGCAGAGAAATACAA
>JAQICU010000193.1 GCA_027858325.1 Candidatus Cloacimonadota bacterium | reverse complement strand
TACCCAAATCCGTTCAATCCAGAAACAACAATCAGTTTTTCTGTAACACAAACGTCCTCGTTTGTGACTATTGATATCTTCAACCTAAAAGGTCAGAAAATAAAACTGATACCTGTCAACCTGAGCGGAGTCGAAGGTGAAAGACATATTTATACTGTAACCTGGAACGGAACAGATGAAAACGATCAACCTGTCGCATCAGGAATATATTTTTATCAATTAAGTGTAGATGATAAAGTTATTGCATCGAAGAAGTGTTTGTTATTGAAGTAAGCTCTCGTTACTCAGCTCCTGCTGTGTAACGATGGGGTTACAATAAAAGGCAGATCACTGATCTGTCACGACACATTTCTTTCAATCCGTTCTTATATGTGTAAATCAGTGGCAAAGACCTACATTAAATCCTTAACTGTCTGTACTTCTTTATCTTCGTTCACCCAAGAGTGCTTTACTTCTCCTACAAAAATTGTATGATCACCGCTTCGAACTTGAGTAATTACCTTACATTCAAAATTGGCTTTAGCATCCTTTAGAATTGGTAGTTTGGCAAGCCTGCCGGCAAACCATTCAACTCCGGTTTCTTCAAATTTATCAATATCTCTTCCTGACTTAGAACCGCAGATCTTAGAAACTTTAGCCATTTCTTTTGATGGAAGACACAAATTAAAAAACCGTACTTCCTGTAAACACTCGTGAGAATAGCGAGTATGTCCAATAGAGATGGCAAACATGGGTGGTTGAATAGATGTTCTCATAAACCATTCGAGTGTGATCATATTATATTTGCCATTTTTATCTTTTACAATTGCCAGTGCAACTTTGGCAGGATGTTTGGAAGCCTGGCTCACTTTTGCAAACTCTTCTCGTTTCATAAAATCTCCATTTCCATTTTAATGGAATCTATTTATCAAAATGGATTAGATACTGTAAATAAAAAAATGATGTTTGACCTAACTTCAAAATTATATTGACTTAGGAATATCACATTTTAATTTGCCAAAAAATCTTTAAGGAGTAATAAATGAAGAAGATAGCAATACTTTTAATTATGTTGAGCATAATAATAATTAGTTGTGGAAAAAAAGAAGCTGTAAATAGTGAAGTCACCGAGATCCTTTTCTGGCAAGCAATGGGTGGACCTTTAGGTGATGCCTTGGATGAACTTGTTCAAAAATTTAACGACACTCATCCAAATATACATGTTAAATCTGTAAATATGGGGAATTATACAGCTCTTTCCCAAAAACTGATGGCTTCACTTCAAACCGGGAATCAACCCGATGTAGCGCAGGCTTATGAAGCATGGATAGCTAATATGCTTGAAGGTGATGTAATTGTTCCGATCGAAGAATTTATAAATAATGATCCAAATTTTGGACAAGAAGAAATGGATGATATTTATCCGGTCTTTATCAATAGTAACACAATGGACGGTAAACTTGTTTCTTTCCCATTTAATAAAAGCGTCAGAGTGCAATATTATAATAAAGACATTTTATTCCAAAACGATATGGACCCTAACAAACCGCCAAAAACGTGGGAAGAATTTAGATCTTATTGCCAAAAGTTAACGCAGGATAAAGATGGTGATGGCAAAATAGATCAGTACGGAACGACTGTGAAAATAAGTGCCTGGCAATTTGAGAATCTACTTCTGCAAGCCGGTGGAGAGATCATGAATGAAGATAATACAAAACCAATGTTCAATAGCAAAGAAGGTGTGCAGGCTTTAGAATTTTTCACGGATATCTTGAATGTTGATAAAACTGGTTATTTATCTCCGGGTTATGAAGGTCAGAAAGATTTCACGGCTCAGAAAGTTGCATTCTATGAAGATTCAAGTGTCTCCATGGCTTTCATGCTGACAACAGGAATTACCTTTAACATGGGAATATCTGCCGTTCCTATTAAAAATACTAAAAAGAATATTATCAGTGGAACAAACGTGGTTATCTTTAAAAATGAAACAGATAAGAAAAAAGAGAAGGCGGCCTGGGAATTCGTAAAATGGTTCACGGCTACGGAACAGACGGCAAGATGGAGCGAATTAACCTACTATATGCCGGTTCGAAAAAGTGCAATGCAAGTGAAAGCATTAAAAAATAGAATTGCTAGTAATCCTGAAATTGCATCGGTTTACGATCAACTGAATTATGCAACTTATGAACCGCAGATAAGTGAGTGGTTTGAAACGCGTAAATATATGGAAGAGCATGTTATTGAGAAGGTTGTTAGAGAAATATTGACACCGGAAAAAGCACTTGCTAACGCTGCTGAAATGATAGAAAAGAAAATTGCTAAAAGAGAAGAATAAGAGGAAATGATGAACATTAAAATAAAATTTCCGGATGGTTCTGTAAAAGAATATCCGCAAAATATCTCTCCACTGGAAATTGCGGAGAGCATAAGCCATGGTCTGGCAAAGCAGACTGTTGTGGCTGACATAAATGGTAAACTGGTAGACCTCGATTTCAAAATTGAAGAGGATGCAGAGATCAAGCTTTTCAAATTTGATAGTAAAGAAGGACAGGAAGTATATTGGCACAGTACAGCACATCTTCTTGCACAAGCGGTGAAAGAACTTTTTCCTAACGTTAAGGTTACAATAGGACCAGCAATTGAAAATGGATTCTATTACGATTTTGATAAAGAAATTCCCTTTACAGATAAAGATCTGGAAAAGATCGAGCAGAAGATGAAAGAACTTTCTAAGCAGAATGCTGTTTACAAAAGACAAGAGCTTTCAAAAGTAGAAGCGGTAAGACTTTTTTCTGAACTAAAAGAAGATTATAAATTGGAATTATTGGAAGAGATTCCCGATGATGAAATAATTTCTGCCTATACTCAAGGTAATTTTACTGATCTTTGTAGAGGACCACACATTTTAGATACTGGAAAGATTAAAGCGATAAAGCTTCTAAAAACTTCCGGTGCATACTGGCGTGGGGATTCCAAAAATAAAATGCTGCAGCGGATATATGGAGTGAGTTTCCCTTCCAATAAAGAACTTAACATTTTTTTATATAATCTGGAAGAGGCTAAAAAGAGAGATCATCGTAAAATAGGGAAGGAACTCGATCTTTATTCGTTCTCAGATGAGGTAGGTCCCGGGCTTGTATTGTGGCATCCAAAAGGTGCGATGATGCGTTCGATAGTGGAAGATTACTGGAAGAAACGTCATTTTGCAGATGGATATCAAATAGTTCAAACTCCACATATTGGAAAGGCAGGGCTTTGGGAAAAGAGCGGACATTTGGAATTCTTTAAAGAAAGTATGTATAGTGCCATCGAAGTGGATGACATGGAATATTATCTCAAACCCATGAACTGTCCATTCCATATTGCTATATATCAGGATCAGAAGAGAAGTTACCGTGAACTTCCCATAAAATATGCTGAGATGGGAACTGTTTACAGATATGAAAATTCCGGATCACTACATGGCTTGATGCGTGTTCGCGGGTTTACTCAAGATGATGCACATATTATCTGCACCCCCGATCAGTTGGACAATGAGATAGAGGAAGTTGTAGAATTCAGTTTGAACATACTTAAGGCTTTTGGATTTAAAGATTTTGAGATCTATCTTTCTACAATGCCGGAAAAAGCAGTTGGTGAAAAAGCAGATTGGGATAAAGCAGCTTTATCATTGAAAAAAGCGCTGGAAAAATTAGAAATAGATTATGAAGTTGATGAAGGTGGTGGTGCTTTTTATGGTCCTAAGATAGATATTAAGATCAAAGATGCCCTAAACCGTTCCTGGCAGTGTTCTACAATTCAATTTGATTTTAATCTGCCAACTAGATTCGAAATGGAATACATAGGTGAAGATAATCAGCCACACCGTCCATTTATGGTACACCGAGCATTACTTGGATCTTTGGAGAGATTCTTTGGAACATTGATAGAATATCATGCTGGTAATTTCCCTATCTGGATATGTCCAACTCAGGTTAAGGTTCTGCCAATTTCAGATCATTACATAGATTATGCAAAACAGGTTAATACAGAACTTATAAAGAATGGAATCAGAAGTGAAGTGGATTTCAAAAATGAAAAGATAGGATACAAGATCCGAGAAGCTGAACTGATGAAGATTCCTTATATGTTCATTGTGGGACAGAAGGAGATGGAATCAGGTTCTGTCTCGGTCAGGCGTCATGGTGAAGGTGATCTTGGCAGCTTTCTAATAGGTGAATTTATAAATAAAATACTTTCTGAAGTTGAAGAAAGAAAGTAGATTGTCTCTCTGAGGAAATCTTACAAAGGCAGTCGACGAAGAGTCTACAACACTCCAGATTCTTCGAGAGAGAAGCAAGTAGTGTACCTCAGAAAGACGGAGTGTGTTTCTAAGGAATACTTGGGAATAAATAAAAAGGGATAATTATCAGGAGTTAACATGGACATGATCAAATTCATTAAAGATGAACTGAATCTGGAAGCAAAGGCTATCAGGGAAGTTGCCGATAGAATCGACTCCAAAATTGAAGATACAATTGATCTTCTTTTTAACTGCAAAGGCAAGGTCGTTGTTACAGGAATAGGGAAGGCTGGAATAATTGGACGCAAGATTGCCTCAACTCTTGCCAGTACTGGAACTACAGCAATTTTCCTGCATGCTGCCGAAGGAATTCATGGTGATCTTGGTTTGCTTGATGATAATGATGTTGTTATTGCAGTTTCAAATAGCGGTAATACAAATGAACTTACTTCCATAATTCCATACATAAAGTTTCGTAAAATCCCCATTATTGCTTTAACCGGTAATTTGAAATCTCAATTGGCAAAAAATGCAACAGTTACAATCGACTGTTTCGTGCCGAAAGAATATGAACCATTTGGTCGAGTACCAACTTCCAGCACTACAGTGGCTTTAGCTGTTGGAGATGCAATAACGGTTGCATTACTCAAAAAAAGAAACTTTAATGAAGATGATTTTGCCCAGTTTCATCCTGGTGGAACAATTGGTAAAAAACTTATATGTAAAATTGAAGATCTGATGCATTCCGGGAAAGAAAATCCTATTGTGCATGATAATGCAAAAATGAATAAAGCTATCATTGAGATGACTTCCAAAGGATTAGGCTGTACAAATGTAATCAATGCTGATGGTAAGCTGGTCGGGATAGTTACAGATGGTGATCTGCGGCGGATGATAGAAAAAGGCATAACTGATCTGAATACAATAGTTACCGATGTTATGATAAGCAATCCAAGATCAATGCATCCACAAGAGCTTGCAGTTGATGCTTTGAATTTAATGGAAGATAATAAGATCACTATGCTGCCAATTGTTGATGAAAACAATAATCCTGTTGGCATGCTTCACATGCACGATCTGATTAATGCAGGTGTTGTAGGATAATTCACTCTACTTTCCCTCTCTTCAAAAACTAGAGAAGGAACATAAGAAAAGCAAGAGTTGATTCGCAGCGAAAGAAGAGAGTGTTAATCGAGAATTGCGAAAATAATTGTCATTTAGAACCCCATCCCCAGCCCTTCACTTAAACAAATGGGAAGGGAGTAGAAGATTCAATCTTTCTTTCTGCCTATCAAACCGAAGTTTGTGTCATGCTGAGTTTGGCTTTAGTTAAGTATCGAAGCATGAAATAGATAAAATCTGTCTTTCTGAGGAATTCTTCAGATCTTTCTTACGAAGAATCTCAGATTTTATTCATTTATTAAAAAGGAGAAATGTATGAGTATCGCTATAATTTATATGTCTAAACACGGAACAACAGAAAAAGTTGCTGAGCTGATTAAAACCAAACTTGATTCATATCAAACTCATATTTTTAACTTGAAGAAAACCAAATTAATTGATCTGGCAAAATTTGATACAATTATTATAGGCGGTTCAATTCACGTTGGCTCTATGCAGAAAAAATTAAGACAGTTTATAACAAACAATATGACTATCTTACTCAAGAAACGTATAGCTCTTTTTATGGTCTGCATGGAGAAAAGTGAAAAACGTGATGAACAATTTAATAATGCCTTTCCAGCCGAAATACGAGAAGAATCAGTGGCAAATGGATTTATGGGTGGAGAATTCAATTTTGATAGAATGAACTTTATTGAAAAAGCAATAATCAAAAAAATATCAGGTAAATGTTCGAATGTAATTGAAATTTATTACAAATGAATATAATAATTTGCTAGCAATTTTTAAAGTT
>JAQICU010000125.1 GCA_027858325.1 Candidatus Cloacimonadota bacterium | reverse complement strand
GATTTAGACCCAATAATACTGATTGGAAAGGAGAATTTATTGGAAAATGTATTCACAACCATATTAATCATGCAAAAGACGAAAATGATGAATTTGTAAATTATTTATGGAACAAAAGTATTATTCTAACTGGTACTTTTAATAAATTGATTGATTATAATTCTGGCATATTTTCTGACCTATTTTGTCTGTTCTCTAGTAAGTTAGACCAAATTGAAACCTTAATCATTTCTGGATATGGCTTTGGAGATGTTGGTATTAATACAAAGATTATTGAATGGTATTATAAAAACTCTAAAACTAAAATAATTTTGATTCACAAAAATTCAGATGGTTTAAAAGAAAAAGCCAGAGGTGCGATTAGTAATAAATGGATTAATTGGATTCAAGAAGGTAGATTACTAATTATAAATAAATGGTTTGAAGAAGTAACTTTCGATGAGCTTCATAAGTTGCTTTGATTTATATAAAAAAGGATTCCGCTAACAAGCGTGTCGTCGGTAGGGCTGGTCGGTGTTCTTTGCCTGAGCCGGTAGTTGCCGGATTCAAACTTTGGGTTGTTTCTTACTAACCCTATATAAGTGATTCAAAATAAGCGGGAACCTTTGTCGTGAAGGTCATCTTCTCTTTTGAGAATGGATGAACGATCGTAAGTGAAGCTGCATGAAGCATAAGTCTTTTAACGCCCTTTTCTTTTACTCCATATTTCTTGTCACCAGCTACCGCACAGCCGTTGTCTGCCAGATGAACCCTGATCTGATTTTTTCTGCCGGTAAGCAGATCAATTTCCAGAAGACTGTAATGTGAAGATTCTTTTATAACTTTGTACCCCGTCTTAGCAAGCTTGCCCTTTTCAGGATCAGTAACAGAATACATTCGGTGAACACTATTTTCTGTTAGATAGGAAGTAATTACACCCTCTTTCTCCGGCATCGTTCCATGCACAAGAGCATAGTATTTTTTTTCAAATCCCTGCCACTCTTCCTGTAGATACCTTTTGGCTCTCTCATTCTTGGCAAACACAATAACACCGGAAGTGTCTCTATCTAAACGATGCACGATAAATACCCGTCTTCTTGATTTCTGATTCCCTTTACGCACGTATTCATTCAAGAGATAATATGCTGTATTCTCTCTAATTTTCTCACTGCTCACAGTCAGCAGACCGCTCACTTTATCCACCACCAGGATATCCCGATCTTCATAGAGAATTGTGAGTCCCTTCGGTTGATATCTTTTTGGTGGTCTTTTAAATTGTTTTATACTTTCCGGCATATTGATTATTCCTTAATTCACTTTTTATCTACTTACATAAAAGTAATTAATAAATTCAAGAGTCAAGTGATTTAATCTAAGAAATCACAACCTGATAAATTCCTTGTCATGATTAATAAATTTTAAACTTTTGTTTTAAAATAAAATATGAGTTCTGCAAAATTGAGTGTTAAGTAGTAATACATTAGTTTGTCTTTGCGAGTTTTCTATCTGCGGCATCGAACGAAGCAATCTCTAATGTTGAATGTTGATAGAATGGAAAGAAGTGATTGCCACGTCACTTTCGCTCCTTTCATCCTTCGTAGTACTACGGAGAATGGACGCAATGACAGAAAGAATCTTTGCAGAATCAGAAATTGAAAGAAACAAGGAGAATAAATCATGGTTCATAATTTTAGAAACAGGAATTTTTTGAAATTATTAGATTTCACACCGGAAGAGATCAATTATCTACTTGATCTTTCTTTAGACCTTAAAAAGGCAAAATATGCCGGAACCGAGCAGCCGACTCTAACCGGGAAGAACATTGCTCTCATCTTTGAGAAAGCTTCCACCAGAACCAGATGTGCTTTCGAAGTTGCAGCTTTTGATCAGGGTGCTCATGTAACTTATCTGGGTCCCAGCGGAAGTCAGATCGGTACCAAAGAAACAATGAAAGACACAGCGCGCGTGCTGGGCAGAATGTACGATGGTATTGAATATCGCGGTTTTGGTCAGGATGTTGTAGAAGTGCTGGGAAAGTATGCCGGCGTTCCTGTTTGGAACGGACTCACCACTGAATTCCATCCAACTCAGATCCTCGCAGATTTCCTAACTGCCAAAGAACACCTGAAAAAACCTTTCAACAAAATGGTTTTTACATACGTTGGAGACGGCAGAAATAATATGAGTAATTCGCTCATGGTCGGTGGTGCTAAATTGGGAATGGATTTTAGAATTGTAGCTCCCAAAGAAGTACAGCCGGATACTAAGCTCATAGATCAGTGTAACGCAATCGCCAAAGAAACAGGAGCAAAGATCACAGTTACAGATAACATTAGAGAAGGTGTGAAAAACGCTGATGTGATATACACGGATGTTTGGGTTTCTATGGGAGAAGCGGCAGAAGTTTGGAAGCAAAGGATCGATCTGCTCAAAGATTATCAGGTTAATAAGAAGATGATGGATATGACCGGAAATAAGAATACTATCTTCATGCACTGCCTGCCTTCATTTCACAATACCGATACAAAGGTAGGAAAAGATATCTATGAGAAATTTGGACTTCCCGAAATGGAAGTTACCGATGAAGTTTTTGAAAGTGAAGCATCTGTAGTTTTTGACGAAGCGGAAAACAGAATGCACACTATAAAAGCTGTAATGGTTGCGACCTTAGGTCAATAAGTTTATTCTCCCTGCTGAATAAAAAATTCGGTAGCGTTAAATATTTATGAAAGAACATGAAAGTAAAATAAAAAAATGTCATTCTGAGTGATTCTGCATTAGCTGAATTGTATCGAAGGATAAATGTTAATCAAAAAACACTTCGATACATCCGGCAGCTACCGTATTACCAGTGTGACTGGAAAGGCAGAGATTTTTATATGAAAAAAATTCAATTACTCTTATTAATTTTTCTAATTCCTCTTTTTTTAAATTCATACATTTTTGAAGTTGATAAAGTCGAATCACTAATTTTCATCTCCTCAGTTCTCGCTTTAGATCTAAGTAATAATTATTTTGACCGACAGCTCATTGAAGCACCAACCAGTTTGGCATTAGATGCCCTGGATAAGGATGATGTTCCATTCTTTGATAAACTTGGATTCCAACCTTACTCTGCAACTTTAAAAGATTTCAGTGATTATGTGGCATATCTTGCTTTAGGATCTTCAATTTTTTGTTTATACGAAAGCGATAAAAGAATTTTAATGGATAATCTTATTGTTTTCGGTGAGAT
>JAQICU010000110.1 GCA_027858325.1 Candidatus Cloacimonadota bacterium | reverse complement strand
CATAATTGCTTTTTCTAACATTTTCCCAGCATCCCCTAAGCAAATTAGTGCCACGTTAATCTGCTTACTTTTTGTTAAATCATATAAATGAGTCCCAGGTCCAAAAAATGTTAACATTGGGAATTTTTTATCTATTTGTGGTAATTTGTTTTTTATTTTATTTACAATATCCTTACTTAAATGTCCTCTCATTATTAGCTCCTACTAACATTATTAATCATCATCTCCACTCATCACCATCCTAAACTCCACCGGGTGATGATCAGAATAATACTGTTTAAATGTATTATGAACGTATGGATCCCCAGGATAAACTCCATTCTCGGGATTCCAGTATTCTCGCATCACCTCTATAAGATCGATTACCTTCATATCATACAAATTATCTATCTCTGTAGTAAATTCCGGATTATACATTACATGATCATAAGGCTGTGGTGTTTTGCTGGTATTAGTTCTTCTGCACTCATCATTCAAAGAAACAAATCCTTCAGGCATCACATCCGCAAGCTCTTCTTCTCCGTAAATGTTCATATCACCTAATATAATAAAATCCTTTTCCACATCATCATTTTCAGCTATCCAGTACTTAATAGCACTTAATTCTTGTTTTCTTCTATTACTGCTTTCAACATCATCATTAGGTTTCAAATGTACAGATATCAAAACAAAATCTATCGAATCATTCACCGATCGGAATCCAAACCCATAAGGCACTCTTTCATATTCATCGTGGTTTGTTCTATCTTCTGCCAGAAATCCATTTGGAAGATCCTCCGCAACTTTCACCTTTTCTGGTTTATAAAAAGAAACCCACCACTCTGTAGCTGTATTATTTAAATGATTGTTATCATTAGTCCCGGTATCTTCTTCAGATAAAACATATTGGAATCCATTGTTTACCATTTCATCAAAAAATTCAGCGGATTCAACATCAGGTCTAAAATTGCTGCTGTCTGGGAACACCCCGGTATATGGGGGAGATATCAACTCCTGGATAACTATAATATCATAATCTGTCAGAATGTCAGCCAAAGCATGATCATCCCTTTTTTTAAAGCTTCCCAAAAACTGTATATTGAATGAACAAATTGTTAACGTATCTGCTACAATGGTTGTACTCTCATTTTCATTTTCTTCAGGAATACAGCTAATGAAAATCAACGTTATTAATAGTATTTCAATTGACTTCTTCATATACTTTTCCTTTGTTTGTTGCTAAGACAAATTAGAAAAACAACAATTCTAATGTCAACAACTTTCACGGTTAAGAATCGGATTTCATATAAATATGAAAACGATTCAACGATGAGATTTGTTTTGCTTATCTCTCTTCTTATCTTAGCAAACACATCGTTCGTTAATTATAAATTAGTTCTTTCCTTCACGTACTTAAGCACTCAGGTACTTACTAGTCGGCTTTGCTTTTTGCAAAACGATCTCGCCTTTTCTTTTTCTTGACATCTATCTCTTTATTTCTATTTTTTATTTCGGTGTTCGTAAGCTCATGGAGTCGTTATTGTTCAAGCAATCCCATTTGCAGGCAGTAGCGGCTCTTTTATTCCCCTCTTGATAGGGGTGCAGCTTTAGCTGTGGGGTGTTTAGTTGCCCAGTTTCTTAACAAATACTTAGGATCTCAGCATACATTAATTATACCTAAAAGACATTTCAGTGATTATTTTGATATCACAGAAAAAGAATTAATCGCAATAAATAATCTTCTAAAAGAAAGAAGAAAACAATTATTGATAGAAGATAAATCTATTAAAGGCTTCAATATTGGTATAAACTCCGGTGAAGTTGCCGGACAAACAATATTTCATCTTCATGTTTACCTAATTCCAAGAAGAAAAAACGATACTCAAAATCCAAAAGGTGGTGTAAGGGGAGTTATCCCCACTAAGATGTCATATTAATCTGTTCAATAATACCTTCTAATCAACAAAACAAGCTACTATTTTGCCCGATAATTTTTTATTAGTATAAAACTTCATAATTAAAATTCACGGTCCAAATAAAAGGAATTATTTCAATATGAATAGATTAGAAATTAAAGCCTTGGAGGATCTTGGGTACACAACCAAAGATGCGATTAGACTCACTGCAGAAAGATACTATCTGGCTGAATATACAGTGAGAGATCTTGTTTATAAACAACCTAAAAACATTGACAGCAGATCTGCTGCTGAGAATGAATGAAATTATGAAATTCGATTTTCAAATTATTCCAATATGGCTGCTCCGTTTATTGCTCGGTGCTGTCATTATATCATTTTTAGTTAATCTCATTAAAGCAATTATTAAAGGAGCTTAAAGATGAAAAAGATGTTTATGTTGATTGTATTGATGCTCGTGTTCTCAAGTGTATTTGCTGAGTCGGTTATTCTCAATGATGGACGTACCCTGAAGGGTGAGGTCGTTGGCAAGAAAGGTGGTTCAATTTATCTGAGTTCAGAAGGAAATATCTACCTGTTAACTCGTGACCTGGTGAAGCAGATCAAAAATGATGGGAACCTTACTATAACTAAAATCACCTATAAGAAAAAAGACTTTGTGAATGACGGTGTTGATATTACACAATTGACTCCGATTGGAAAACGTGAAGAGGTTGCCGGTTACGATATTCCGGTTGCTCATATTATACAGCAGCCAACTCATAAAACCAAAATGAATTTGCACACCATAACTTTAGGCTTATTGTTTGCCGGGTTAGCCTGGGATTACTTTGCCACTGCCGGAGACATAAGTGACACAATAAAAGATATGGAAGATCTCGGAGTTTCTAATAAAGAAATTGATAAAGTTAAGAAGATCAAAACCAGGAAGATCATAAACGGTTCTCTTCTCTCAGTAGCCTCTGTTGTTTCGTTTGCAGTATCCTTTGAAAATGTTGAGATTAAGGCTTCTCCAACTGCAGTTGAAGTAGGTTATAAGTTTTAGTTTTCTTAGAAACGACAGTCCATGCACGATGTATAAAATAGATAATTATGTCTCAATTTGGACAAGTGTAAACAAAGTGTCCTAAATGCACGAATGAGTTATGATGGGAAAATCAATAAATATTACCAAAAAAAATGTGTTTCTGTTTGGAACAACTTGTTTATTGATTGCAACAATAATTTCAACTATTATCGTAAGATATTATGATATTAAAATTTTACAAATTGATAAATTGATGGAATCAAAAGTAAGTGCTTACGATAAGTCTAAAATACTTTATAGAAAAAGTGATTTTTTAAGGACTATGTATAGGTTAGACATTCTTGAGCTTTCATTGTTTTCTGAATTTATCCTGAGTTCTGAAGCCACGAAACTAACTAAGGATCAATTTAATAAAAAAATTGATGATTATAGACGGAGATCTTATT
>JAQICU010000070.1 GCA_027858325.1 Candidatus Cloacimonadota bacterium | reverse complement strand
GATTACTGACCATAATGTTCTTGAAACTTTGAAAATCACAGAAAGAGCTTATATTATTTTTAATGGTGAAATATTATTTAGCGGAACTTCCCGAGAATTGGTAAAAGATGTTAAAGCCCGTGAAGTATATCTTGGTGATAGATTTACTAATCCTTTTGGGAATGACTAAATAAGAAAGAGTTATGCAATGACGAAATTCAAGCAGACATTAGTACAAAGGCAAACACAAAGTTTATTATTGAAGCCGAAAATGCTTCAATCTTTAGAAATGCTTGCTATGCCTTTAATGCAGCTTGAAACACATTTAAAACAGGAAATGATCAGTAATCCCATGCTGGAACTTCTTGAATTCAACGACGAAGAAGAAATCTCTAATGATAAAAATGAGAAAATTAAAGATCAGATTGAAGAAGATATAAAAAAAGAGACTGAAAACGAAGAATTGAAAAAGACTTTAGAAGAGACTAAAGAATTAAGCGAGATATTGGATTCATATTCAGAATATTTTCAGGGTAGTTCAGGTAGTGCACCTTCAACGGAAGGGATTAATTTCGATCAAATGGTAAAAAATGTTGAAGATAAGAGAGACGAATTTATATATCAGATAGAGAGATTGAATCTTGACAATGGTGAATTCGATTTTGCTTTTGAATTGTTTGATAGCATTGATGCACATGGTTTCCTGCCTAAGAAATTCAATATTGGAGAAATCGCAAAAGAATTTGGTATAGAATTAGAAAATGCAGAAGAGATACATTCCATGCTTCTTCATATAAAACCCTGTGGAATTACTGCTCGGAATATTCAGGAATGTCTATTAGCACAACTTGATCCTGAATTCCATAATGAGAACATTATCACCCTGATCTCAGAACATTTTACGGATCTTATTCATAAACGGTATAAAAATATTGCTACAAGTTTTGGAACTTCAGTTACAACCATATTAAATTGGAAAAAGCAGATCGCAAAACTGGACCCAAAACCTGGTTTACGTCTTCTTACAAATCATTCCAACTATATTGTTCCCGACGTTATTATTAAACGCATTGGAAACGAGTATGAAATCGTCATAAATGATTATTCATTTCCAAAGATCCGCTTAAGCAGAAGATATAATAAAATATTACAGCAAGTAAAAACTGATAAGGAAGCACTGGATTATGTACGCAGCAAGGTCAATTCAGCAAAGTTCCTGATCAAATCTGTTTATCTACGCGGCAGGACATTGGAGCGTGTTACAAAATCCATCTTACATCATCAACCAGATTTCTTTTATGGTGAGAATAGAGTATTAAAACCATTAACTTATTCGGACATTGCTCAAGAACTTCAGGTTAATGAATCAACGATCTCACGTGTAGTTCGTATAAAATATGCCGATACACCTTTTGGAATTATGTGCCTAAAGGATTTCTTTACCAGTAAAGCTGGAAAGGATGATAATTACAATTCAGTATCAAGGCATAATGTTGAACAAAAAATTACAAGAATGATCGATACTGAAGATGAAACCAATCCCTTAAGCGATCAGGATATTGCAGAAAAACTTTCTGAGATGAGTATTAATGTGTCACGCCGAGTTGTGGCAAAATATAGAAAAGCCAAGGGAATTCTAAATAGCCGGTTGAGGAGAAAAGAGTGAGTAGATTCAAGGTTGTTATAATAGGTGGAGGACCTGGAGGATATATTACAGCTATCCGACTTCAGCAATATGGAATTGATGTTGCAGTATTTGAAAAAGAGAGACTTGGAGGAGTTTGTCTGAATCATGGTTGCATCCCCACAAAGTCACTGGTAAAGGTTGCCGATCTTTATTCAGAGATTAAAGAATCCGAAAGTTTTGGTATATCAATTGAACGATCCAGCGTAGACTATAAAAAAATTTGGCAAAGGAAAAACAATGTAATTGAGAAACTGGTATCCGGGGTTGAATTCATGTTCAAAAAACGGAAGATCCAAATTATAAAAGAAACAGTTACAAAAATTGAGACAATAGATTCTGGATATAAAATTATTGCGGATAGTGATGAGTTCGTCGCTGAGTATATAATCCTTGCTACAGGTTCAAAACCAAAAGAATTACTTTTTATGAAATATAATGGGAAGAATATTCTTTCTTCCAGAGATCTCCTTAAAATGGAAGAATTACCAGACAAATTGGTTGTTATTGGTGGAGGTGTTATTGGTTGTGAATTTGCTTCCATTTACAATCAATTGGGTGTGGATGTAGAAATTGTGGAATTTTTACCAAACCTGATTGACATGGAAGATATAGA
>JAQICU010000068.1 GCA_027858325.1 Candidatus Cloacimonadota bacterium | reverse complement strand
CAACCGTCACGGCAAGTGATACGTGTTATTTCGGATTTAATGAATTTGCCTCCGATGGTTATGATGCTAATTTTGAAATTGCGGCAGATGATTCTACTTCTGGAGAATATTTTTTCTGTCAATTCTATGAACAATATTGGAACAACGTTCCTAATGATTATGAGCAGGAGATCTACGGAGCATACAATACAGGAGAACAACTTAAGAGCTGGGCTTATAGAGTACGAACAAATTATTTGAACATACCGGTCGAGATAGGCATTGCAAATCTTGAAAGAAACGCAGAAAGGATCTATCTTTATATTAACGGATTATATGTTGATCTGGCAACCACCAATTATACATTCACTCCAACTACTTCAGATTATTACAGTTTCACTCTATATTATGGAAATTTAACTCCTTCTCTGGATTTCGATGATATCCCAAATCAACTGCTTTATCCCAATGAAATTCTTGATATAAGCTGGTCGGTAAATATGAATGCTACGATCAATCATATTAACGTGTATGCAGAAAATGATGAGATTACAATTCCAATTGAGTTGGATCTATCACCAACTACTTCTAACGTTGAATGGAATATTCCGCAACTGCTGTTTGAAGATCTCAAATGCAGGATAGACCTTGTGATGGATGAAGGTGATACATTGCATCATTATTCACCTTATAGTTTAGGGATCATCTCTCCGCAAAATATTGTAGAGACTTACCAGGGTTGGAATCTGATGACAAAGAACTTTAATACAAATCAATATTCTACCGAAGAGATATTTGGTGTTAATACTGAATTCTATGAATTTATAAATAATGAATTTATTACAGTGGATGAGCCTGAATTCCTGCATCCTTACTGGAACTATGCGCTACAGGATAATTATTTTGCATTGAGTAATGTGACTATGCAGAAGACGGCTTACAGTATGCAAATGAATTCCGGATGGAATATTATTCCTAATCCGCATAGAGCACATTATGATCTTGATCAGCTTGTGTTTTCCTTAAATAATGTAGATTACGAATATTACCAGGCAGTACAGAACAGGTTTATAGAACCGGCTGTATTTGATTATGAGAATTGCTTTGATCCGGTTTATGAGATGACTCCAGCGAATGCTTATTATCTATTTTGTTATGAAGATGATGTTACTTTGAAATTTATTCCATATTATTCCAATGAATTTTCACCTGAGTACGAGATCAATTGGAAAGTAAAGATAAATGTAGAGCAGGAAAACAATGATATATCATCTGTTATTGTTGGAACTTCTAATTTTGCAGATTCGCTCTATAATGCAAATTACTACCTCCTCAAGCCTCTTGATAAACCATTCGAGGATATTATCACATTCAGTATTCCAATGGCAATAAATGGTGAAACTAAGAAACTGCACCAATCTATTACTTCACCGCAAAATGAAACACATGATTTCACATATTCGTGGGATGCAGAATTACAACTCGCTGATCTACAACCATTATTCTTTGATGCCAGCACTTTTGAACTTCCTGAAAATTTCAATATATTCCTGGAAATATCTGAGGGTTATCTGGAAATACCGGAAAATGATGCTGTGGAATATACTCCGGCTGATACACTTTTGGGGATCACAATTCTTATCACAAATCAGGATTATTCCAATGTTGATGATGCGGTTGTTCAAAATAGATTCAGAATGCAGAACTATCCAAATCCATTTAACCCGGAAACAAACATACATTACAGCATTCCTGATGAAGGGAAAGTTGAATTGAGCATTTTTAACATCAAAGGACAGAAAGTTAAAACACTGGTAAACGAGATTCAACTTAGTGGGGAACACACTGTTATTTGGAATGGAACGAATATTCAAAATAAGCGAGTAGCATCGGGTGTTTACTTCTATAAATTGGAAATTAATGATACTAAGTTACTGATCAATAAAATGTTGTTATTGAAATAAATTGGAGATTAAGGAGTTCTGAAAATCGGAGTTATTATGGGAGCATTAATCAAAGAATGTCTTTGCGAGTCTTCTTCTTGCTGTTTCAAACGAAGCAATCTTACTTTTAAACAAAATATAAGCGAAATAGATTGCCGCGAAAGAATTTCGAGTAAGAAACCTTTCATCCTTCGTAGTACTACGGAGAATGGACGCAATGACAATTATGGATTTTGCAGAATCCCAATATTGGAGATGTAATGAAAATATTCATAATTATTTTATTCATTTTTTCCGTTACTTTGGTTTTTGCTGAAGATATCTGGGAAGATGGTTTTGAAGAACTAACGGGCTGGATATTAAATGGTGAATTTGAAATAGATTCTCCGCAGGGTTTAGGTGGAGAGCATGGAAATCCTGATCCAGTTTCGGCTTATGCCGGAAGTAATGTTCTGGGAGTAGACCTCACAGGGCTTGGTGCGAGCCTGGGTGATTACGAAACAGATCTTGATCCCCATGAATATTTTGCTATCTCACCTGCCATTGATTGCAGCGAGTTCGTAGGAGTTGAACTTAGTTTTATGAAATGGTTGAACGTAGAGCAGCCATTATACGATCACGCTTACATCTGTGTGAGTAATGATGATGGAACAACCTGGATCGAGATCTGGACGAATTCCAGCGTGGTTACAAACGATTCATGGAGCAGTCTCAACTTTGATATTTCCGAAATAGCTGATCTTAATAGTGAAGTTCGCATTCGGTTTTCAATTGGAACAACAGACGGCTCCTGGCAATACAGCGGATGGAATATTGATAATCTTATAATTACCGGTAATTCGGTTATATATGGTGCTATCGAAGGAAATGTGATCAATGAAAATAATAGTGAACCAATTGCTTTTGCTCCGGTTATGTCTCAATATGGAAACACAATGTCCGATGATGAAGGCTATTTTATATTAAATAATATTCCAGTAGGTATTCGAGAGATCACGATAAATGCACTCGGGTATCTTCCATTTATACAAAGCAATATTTCTGTTGTAGAAGATGATACAACATATGTATTATGTGAGCTTGAACCAGACCCGAATACTCCACCGCCACCACAAAATCCTCAAGCTACTGTTTATGATGAAAATAATGTTCATCTAACCTGGGAAGAGCCTGAGCTTCCAACCGAAGAACTACTGGCTTATAATGTCTATCGGAATGGAATTATTGTACAAAGCATCATAGCAGAAGAATTTTTTGACCTGGATCTGATCAATGGATTTTACAGTTATTTTATTTCAGCAGTTTACGACTCTGGAGAATCACTACCTACAGATACAGTTAACGTTCAGATCAACGTTACCGGATTGGAAAATGACGTAATTCCTCAAAGTGAGTATAGCCTTTCAAATTATCCTAATCCATTCAATCCCACCACGACGATCTCTTTTTCCGTAACACAAACGTCCTCGTTTGTGAAAATTAACATCTATAATTTAAAAGGTCAGAAAATCAGATCATTGCCTGTCACCCTGAGCGGAGACGAAGGGTTAGGCAATAATAATATCAATACTCCCAGTCCTTCCCCGATCAAATCGGGGCTCAGAATGACACAAGCTGGGAGTAAACAATCGTCAATTATCTGGAATGGATCAGATAGTAATAATAAACCTGTTTCCAGTGGAATCTATTTCTATCAATTAGTAATTGATGGGAAAGTAGCAGCTAAAAACAAAATGATGCTTCTAAAATAAACTGGTTCTATGAAATATAAATTAGTTTTATTCGATGCTGATGGGACACTCTTTGATTTTGATACTACAGAGATGGAAGCATTTGAGAAGACATTTAAACAATTTGGTGTTAGTGAGAACTTACAGCAATTACACAAAGAATACGAAATCATCAACATGGCTATCTGGCGGGATTTTGAGCAGAAGAAAATAACTTCCGAAAAATTAAGAATTGAACGGTTTCAAAGATTTTTTACTAAAGAGGATCTGCAGCTTGATCCCAAAGTAATCAGTCCAATCTATCTTAAATATCTTTCCGAAGGAACTCATCTCTTACCGGGGGCTGAAAAGATTGTCAGCTTCCTATTTGGAAAGTGTGAACTTGCTCTTGCCACAAATGGACTTGCCGATGTGCAAAATCCCCGTTTTGCTGATTCAGAACTGGCAAAATATTTCCAGCATATATTTATTTCAGAAGAGATCGGACACCCAAAACCTGATCCTGAATTTTTCCAACATATCTTTGCGAAGCTTCCCCACAAGGAGTCTGCCATAATCATTGGTGATAATTTAACTTCAGATATTAAGGGTGGAAATGATTTTGGAATTGACACATGTTGGTACAATCCAAATAAATACAATAATAATTCGGGGATAAGTCCGAAATTCGAAATTAATGATCTTTCCGAATTGAAAAGAATAGTTAAATAGAGGAGATAAAAATGAAATTAATTAAAGTACTATTACTTATTGTTATTTTACTAACTTTCAGTTGTGGTGAACAAGCAGAGTTGGGAACTAAAAAGAATCCGATCAAGATGTATTTTGTGCCATCTATGGAAGCCGGTAAGATAGTAACCAGCGGCAAGGAAGTAGCAGATTTTATCACAGAAAAAACCGGTTATCATTTCAAAGTAGCGGTTCCTACCAGTTACGCATCTGTTATTGAAGCAATGGGAACCAAATAAACCGATCTTGCCTGGCTGGCAACTTTTGCCTATGTTCTAGCGAATCAGAAGTTTGGAGCTGAAGTTGCTTTGACAGCAGTTCGAAAAGGATTGGATAAATATAAAGGGCAATTCATAGCTCGAACAAATAGCGGAATTAATAATTTAGAAGATATTAATGGAAAAATTATTGCTTATACGGATGCAGCTTCTACTTCCGGTTTTATGTATCCGTCTGCCTTGTTAGCCAGAAAAGGTATTAAACCGGGGAAATACTTCTTTGCTGGAGGTCATCCACAGACTATTCTGGCTGTTTATAATGGTAACGCAGAAGTAGGCTGCACTTTCTGGGCTCCTGAAGGTGAAGACGGTCCTCATGATGCCCGAAGGGCAGTGATAGAAACCTATTCTGATGTTATGGAAAAGATTAAAATAATTGGTTTTACAGATTGGATTCCTAATGATACAGTTACTTTCCGTAAAGATTTTCCAAAAGATATGAAAGAAAAAATTGTTAGTACGTTATTAGAATATGCCGATTCAAAAGAAGGTCATGAAACTCTAGTAAAATTATTAGACATAGACAATTTTGTCCGCTCAACTAATGCAGATTACGATGTAGTACGTAAGACATTAGAGGCTATCGGCAAAGATGCTTCTGAGTTAGTAAAATAATTTTTGTCTTTCGATATTGGTCTTTCATTCCGATCAGCGTACACCTTGAAAAGGTTTCCCTCAAATCTGTCTTCAAGTTTAGCCTTTTCAAGATTTGTGATTTCATGAAATAGGAGTAATATGAAAAATATAATTGAAATAAAAAATCTACACAAGATTTATGCTAAAGGAACACATGCGATCAAAGGTATCAATTTAGATGTAAAAGAAGGTGAATTCTGTATTCTACTGGGTCTTTCCGGTTCCGGTAAATCTACTCTACTTCGCTGTTTGAATCGTCTTATAGAACCCACTTCGGGTGAAATCTATATTGATGGGGAAGACGTAATTGGAGCAAAAGGACAAAAACTTCGTTATATTCGTCGCAAGATTGGCATGATTTTTCAGCAATTCAACCTGATACAAAATTTGAGTTCAATAACAAATGTTTTAACTGGAAAACTAGGATATTCTACACTTATTCATTCTCTCACCTTTCCTCAACACAAAGAGGATATGAAAACTGCTTTGGATAATCTAAGTCGGGTTGGTTTGAAGGAATTTGCCGATAAAAAAACCAGAAATTTAAGTGGTGGACAACAGCAGCGTGTAGCAATCGCCCGTGCCCTAATGCAAAATCCTAAAATTATTTTAGCAGATGAACCAGTTGCCAGCCTTGATCCAGCAACTGCAGATTCAGTAATGCAGTACTTGGGAGAGTTGAATAAATCGGATAACATGACCGTTATTTGTTCACTTCACTTTCTTAGCCTTGCCAGGAAATATGGCTCACGCGTTATCGCTTTAAAAGATGGTAAAATCGTATTCGATGGTACTCCCAAAGAAATTGATGAGAAGAGATTCAAAGAAATTTACGGTGAAGATGCTGAGGAGGTCGAGATCAGATGAAAAAAGATAATAAACTCAAACTGAATCTTCAAGCAATACTTACTGACTTACTGATTTGGATATATATTTTGGGATGTGTATCCTTTTTGGTGAATCACTGGTTTGAAAAAATAATTCAAACTAATTTTGTCGTGATCTTTGGTGTTGCAGCAGGATTTATTTCCTTCATTCTAGGTCTATCGATTGGAAGGAAGATATTTCTTCCAACCATTAAAACCGAGGGCAAATGGTATAAAACTTTCTGGGGCTGGTCTGTCTTTCTGCTTTTGCTCATCACCTTCATTGTTGGGTGGAATCTGGTTGAAGTTGATCTTTATAAATTGTTTGCTAAGTTCCAGAACGCTGGCGGCATAATGAAGGGAATTTTCAATCCAAATATGGATATTTTCATGCAATGTCTTGCAGCCTTAGCAGAGACAATATACCTGGCTTTGCTTGCCACTGCTTTTGCAATTCCATTAGCTTTTTTCTTAAGTTTTTTTGCAGCTCGCAATTTAATGCCGCAAACATTTCTGGGAAATACAGTATATATTATTGTAAGAACAATTGCGACTATCTTTCGTTCTATTGAAGCAATTGTGTGGGCGATCATTTTCAGTGTATGGGTTGGTATTGGACCCTTTGCCGGTATGCTGGCACTTATGATCCACTCTATTGCATCATTAACAAAGCTGTATTCCGAGCAGATCGAAAATATAAATCCTGGTCCGGTGGAAGCAATAAAAGCGACTGGAGCGAATACAATTCAAACCTGGATATTTGCGGTTGTTCCCCAGATAATTTCACCGTTTCTTGCCTTTACAATTTACCGCTGGGATATAAATGTGCGGATGGCAACTATTGTCGGTTTTGTTGGTGGTGGTGGTATTGGACTTCTTCTGCTTCAACAACAGCAAATGTTACGTTGGCAGAATGTAGGGATCATTATCTGGATGATAGCTATTGTTGTTTGGATCATGGATATGGTGAGCGCAAAAGTACGTGGGAAATTACAGGAAATGTAAAACGCTGGTTCAAACATCTCGCTTGATCCAGAGGTTTTGTCAGATCGTCTCGATCTGAAGATGATTGAAGAATTACTTTCGGGACGAATGCAAGAAACAGTGTGGACTCCTCGAGACGAGAAGTCCAACATAATTTATTTCTATGGAAATTTATGAAATATAAAGCGGTGATATTTGATCTGGACGGAACACTTATTGATTCGATGGGAATCTGGCTGCAAGTGGATAAAGAATACCTGATTAAAAGAGGTATTCCCGTTCCATCAGATCTATTTAAAGATGTACCAGAGGGTAACAGTTTCAATGAAATTTGCCAGTACTTTAAAGATAAATTTAAGCTTCCAGATACAATCGAAGAAATAGGAGCAGAATGGACAGAAATGGTTGCCCTGCATTACAAAACTGAGATCAGATTGAATGCTGGTGCTAAAGAATTGATTGAATATTTACATGAACAAAATGTGAAAATGGCAATTGGTACCAGTAACACAAAATACCTGGCCGAAACTGTTTTAAAGGCAAATGGAGTTCTGCAATATTTCGAATCAATCGTGACCGGCTGCGAAGAGATCAAAGGGAAACCTTATCCCGATATTTTCCTGAAAGCAGCCCAAGAACTAAAAGATGATCCTACTGATTGCCTGGTGATCGAGGACACCCTACATGGTGTACTAGAATCACACAATGGTGGGATGGATGCTTTTGCTATTTTCGATGACAATGACACACATGATATTGAAAATTTGAAAAAAGAAGCAGAATTTTACGCTGAAGATTTTTGGGAGATTCTAGAAAAACT
>JAQICU010000024.1 GCA_027858325.1 Candidatus Cloacimonadota bacterium | reverse complement strand
ATTTGGAGGAAGCAATGAAAAAATTATTATTAAGTTTTTGTTTATTATTATTAATCATTTCTGCGTCAGCAACAGATGTTCTAGGAAATCAATCCGGAACCTGGAATCTGGCTGGAAGTCCGTACAACGTAGTTGGAGAGATCACTGTTCCAACAAACGAAACCCTGCAAATTGAAGCTGGTGTTGAAGTTATTGCTATGGGAAATTATAAGATCACAGCTTTAGGAAATATATTAGCCAGTGGTGCGTTGAACGACACGATCAGATTTTACGGTAATGGCGAATTGAACTGGGGAGGGCTGCGCCTGGAAGATGAAGTAACAACCAGCCAATTCGATTACTGTCGCATATCCAATACTGATGATACAAACGATTACGGAATTCAATCCATAAATAGCCCGGTTCTTATTAATTATTCTTACTTCGATGACCATCAAAAAGCAATTTCATTTTCTGCTCTTTCAGCTACAACCCCTTCCTATATGGAAATAAAGAACTCTAAAATTGCTTATGTACAAAAAAGCGGAATTACAATCGTAGATAATTCCAACGTACTTATCGATTCCTGTGAAGTTACTCAATGCGGATTGGGAGCCTCTTTCTATGGAGCGATCCAACTTTCATTGCAAAGTAATTCCCATTCTTGCAGTCCGACGATAACCAATAATTATATACATCACAACGACAAACAGGGTATCACTTTAGCAAATCTTTTTGGTTATGACAACATGGCTCCAACAGTTGAATACAATGAAGTTAGTTACAATTATACAGGTATTTATCTCTATGTTGGGAAAGGGACATACAAGTGGAATCACATTCATCATAATTTTGTAGAAAATAATCCTGATTCAGGAGCTGGTGTGATGTTGTATGGAGATGGTGCGGATGCTGTTTTTACTTATAATGAGATTAACAACAATTATACCGGATTTTATCTGACAGCAGACGCAACAGTGAATTTGGGTGACTTGAATAATACTGATCCCGAAGATGATGGTTATAATTGCATTTACGATAATATTTTCTACACCGGTGAAGAATACAGCATTTATAATACCAGTTCAGTAGATGTTACTGCAGAGAACTGTGTTTGGGATGATGATCCACCCATTGATGTTTCCATTATTGATGGAAATGACAATCCAGCTTATGGTATTGTAGATTATGAACCGACTCTTTCGACTTTTGCACCAGCAGACTATATTAATATTGATCTAGAAAATTACACAATCTCGCCAGGTCTGGTAGCTTATCCTACTTATGCTACACTATCAAGTTGGAATTTATATCGTGATGGTGTTTTAATGGGAATGTTTGCATATCCATACTCTTTTATTCCAATTTACGGACAGGAAGTTACTTATAGTATTTCAATTAATTATGATGATCCAGTGGGTGAGTCTGCATTTGTAGACACAACAATTTTCATTCCTCACATTCTCAACCCAGTATTGAATGCTAACGTAACGGAATATGGATATGTCACTTGGGAAGAACCAGAACCAGGAAGTACATCCCCATTTCTGCATTTTAATATTTACTTAAATGGAAGCTTGCAAGGATCAACAACGGAGTTATTCTATCAGCTAATGGGTTTAGTGAATGGTGAACAATATTTTGTTGGTCTTTCTGCACAATATGAAGCAGGAGAGTCAGATATTTTAGAATTTGAATTACCATATGTCAACTCTGATGAAAATACTTTCCAGATGAGTGTAATGTTAAACAATTATCCCAATCCCTTCAATCCGACAACAACGATCTCGTTTTCCGTAACACAAACGTCTTCGTTTGTGACACTCGAAATCTATAATCTGAAAGGACAGAGAGTGAAAACATTTTCCCCGAGCTTGTGTCATCCTGAGCTTGTCGAAGGACGAGGGCAAAATATATACAATGTGGTCTGGAACGGAACTGATCAAAATAATCAGCCTGTATCTAGCGGGGTTTATTTCTATAAATTGGTTTCCAACGGCAAAGATATAGCTTCTAAAAAAATGTTATTATTAAAATAGTAACCTTCGGAATGGTTTTAGAACTTCTTGCTTTTCTAGACCTTCCGAATGGTTTATAATTATAGGAATATTTATCACTAATGTAAATAAACAAATACAATTAAAAAAAATATAAAAGTAATAATTCAAAGAGTATTAATTTAATTTATTGACACACACTTTCTCAAAACTGTTTTTGTAATTAGTAATTATCTATAAAGAGGTACCAAATGAGTTTATTGGATAAAGTTCAGGAATTTACTAAAGCAAAAGAACTAATCGCACTTGGTCATTACCCGTATTTCAGGATTATCAATTCTGAACAGGATACTGAAGTGATGTGTAATGGCAAGAAGATGTTGATGATGGGATCGAACAGTTATCTGGGTCTTACAAATCATCCGCGTATTATAGAAGCTGCCAAAAAAGCAACCGATAAATATGGGACAGGGTGTGCCGGGTCCAGATTTCTAAATGGAACACTTGATATCCATATAGAATTGGAAGCTGAACTGGCTAAATTAGTTGGAAAAGAAGATTCGCTGGCTTTTGCTGCAGGTTACATGGCGAATCTTGGAGCAATTTCTGCTATGGTATGTCGTGATGAATTTATTGTTACAGATAAATTTGATCATGCTTCTATTCTAGATGGTTGTGCGCTTTCTCCAGGAAAGATGGTGCGATATAATCATAACAATATGCAGCATTTGGATACAGTGCTGGAAAAGAAAGTTGCAGGCAAAGGTGCTCTAATTGTTGTTGATGGTATCTTCAGTATGGAAGGAGATATAGCTGATATTCCTAATATCTGCAAGACAGCTAAAAAGCATGGTGCCAGTGTGATGGTGGATGAAGCGCATTCTCTCGGGGTGTTGCATAAAACCGGTGCAGGTGCTGCTATGGCAGCCGGTTGTTCTGATGATGTGGAACTCATAATGGGAACATTTAGTAAATCTCTGGCTTCTGTTGGTGGATTTATTGCCGGAAGTAAAGATGTCATTCATTATCTCAAGCATCATGCACGACCACTGATTTTCAGTGCATCTCTTCCACCTGCTTCTGCGGCAACCGTTTTGGAAGCATTAAAGATAATGAAAGAAGAACCTGAACGAATCGATCAACTCTGGGATAACACTCATTATATGATGAAAAATTTTAAAGCAATGGGTTATAACACCGGATCTTCTTGTTCACCGGTAATTCCACTTCACGTGGGAGATATGATGAATGCCTTTAAAATGTGGAAGCAGCTTGATGATGAAGGTGTTTTCATTAATCCTGTAGTTCCACCTGCTGTGCCGCCTAACGATACTCTCATCCGTACAAGTTTTATGGCTACTCATACCAGGGCGCAACTTGACATGGCACTGGAAAAATTTGAAAAGATCGGTAAGAGTGTGGGTGTGATCTAGTAACTCAAAGCTCTGTCTTTGAGAAATTATTCGACTGTCTTTTCCGGTAGCTACGGGATGGGAATGGAATATTTTACGAAGTTTATACTTCGATTATGGAGATTTGAATTCGAAGAGTTACCAATAATTCCAAACAATATCGTATGATTCTTCTGATAATTGTTTTTGTCTTGTTAAAATATCTTCTTCTTCCCATTTATTAAGTGTCTGTAATTTAACAACAAATTCTTTTGTTATTTGAATCTCGGATTTCTCTAATTCAGGAAGTTTAACTGATAGAATATCATTTCCTATATCAGAATTAATTTTATGATGTAACAATGTTAAATTACCTAATTTATTGACATATAGTTTTATTGCATTTTTTGTTAAACTCCATTTTGTTGGAGTTTTTGGAAGAACATGCACTATATTAACATTTGTAAAATCAATAATGTGTTCACCAGTAGTTTTGGAATTATTGATTTGTGTTAAAATATATCTTATCCGATCTCTTATTATTGGAGAATTTGTGTATTTTAGAGATTCAAATTTCTCAATGAATAAAGATCTTTCAGGTTTTATTTTAATAAGTTCTTCTTTTAAGTCTCTAAAAGATTTATCTAACAAATTTAATTGCTTATTTGCAGGTTCTTTAGAATGTTTTTCAATTTCAATTGCTATTTTTGAATACAATCTTTCAACTTT
>JAQICU010000378.1 GCA_027858325.1 Candidatus Cloacimonadota bacterium | reverse complement strand
AAAAATTTTCGGACAGCTCGGTTTACCCCGTGAAATTCAGCTTGCTGTATATTTCTACAGGGAGAGCTATCCCTACGTCAATTTATACATTATTTCAACAAAACATCTTCCTTAAATCTATTCCTCATTATAAGCACACAAAATGACAATTCAATAATTATTCCTTGATTATACCTTCTAAAATATCCGCTTCATCTTTAGCAACTCCACTCATCACCTCTTCAATAACTCCGCCGAACATTTTGCTCATCAAAGCTATATTCAATCTGGAAACATAGACTTCACCGTTAGATGTTTCATAAACTCCCATTCGGCAGGGCATGATAGCAGTAACTTTTTTATTTTTATCATCAGCCAGTATAACTGCCACATTCTCGGGTTTGCATAAAGAAAATATCGATATATTCTTGATATTCTCATAACCATAAGATTCCATACATTCCTGCATATCATAAATCCGCTGGATATCCCAATCGTGATCAAGGATGGAATTCTCGATACGAGAGAATGTTTCCTCAAAATCATAATTGCTTTTCTTTACCGTAAGCATCATTTGGGGCATGGTTTTCCAAACGACAACTCCGCAGATCAGAAAACCAGCCAGCATGCCAATGATCAAACCAATAATCAATTTTTTCATAATAATTCCTTTTTTTTATTATTTCTATTTCAATAATAACATCTTCCTTGTTTCGGTTATGGTTTGTGTTTGTAATTTATAGAGATATATTCCTGATGTTTGATTTGCTGCATCCCATAAATAGTTATGATTACCCGATTCGAATTGCTGTGACTCTATTATTTGTCCTTTTATATTGAATAAAGTAAGAGTACCGGTTTCATTTTCTTTTATATCAAAGCTGATAGATGTGGTTGGGTTAAATGGGTTGGGATAGTTGCCTAATTTGCAGTTTTCCGAAGCAATCACTATCTGTGGAGAAGACGTTTGTACATTATATTCTATTAAATCAAGATTTAAGTCACCATAAAAATTATTACCCAGTGTTACATTGTGTATCTCACCTACATCTTCTGCAAAATAAAAATCGGAAGTTTGAGTAGTACTACCACCATCAGTTATGATTAGTGAAATGTGTAAGCAATTAGTAAAAGTACCGGCAGGAACAGTTATCTCAGGTTCCCATTCTTCCGCTGTAAAAGTGTATGTTCCTCCCATTTCTGGAATATCGACCTGATATGTGCTACCGACAGTCATCAGTTCATTACTGAACCAGAGTAAGGGAGGATCAAAAATAGTTACCGAAGCATTACTAATATCCGGATCATCGCCAAACGCACCCAAGTCTATTCCATCCTCTGTTACTCGAAGCCAAGTCCACCAACTGGAGATAAACAATCCATCGTCTGTCTCAAATGAATTAAATCTGCGCATGTAATCTAAATCATTGATCTGATCTATTCCTTCGATTTCCATTGTAAAAGTTACCGGATTATTTCCGCCCTGAAATATGTCAGAGTGCTGGATCCAATAATTTCCAACGGCCAACGGAATATAATCTGATATACTCTGTGCCGATAAAATCATCGGAAGTAATAAAATAAAAAAACACATCTTTTTCATATACCCTCCTTTTTTAAAATTTTATATAATATTTAAATCGTCAAATATTTACTTTCTGTCAAATTAATTATAATTTTTGCAAACTAAACAAGGGCTGAACTTACGCTCAACCCTTGTTAAAATTTATGTTTACTATTTCAACAACAACATCTTCTTTGTTTCGGTTATGGTTTGTGTTTGTAATTTATACAAATATATTCCTGAAGTCTGGTTAGAAGCATCCCATAAATAGCTATGATTACCGGATTCAAATTGTTGTGATTCGATTATTTGCCCTTTTATATTGAATAAAGTAAGAGTTCCTGTTTCATTTTCTTTTATATCGAAGCTTATTGTTGTTACTGGATTGAAGGGGTTGGGATGATTTGATAGATCAAGTTCTGATATTGGAATCTCGTTATCATCTATAGCATTTCCTTGATCGTAATAAAATGCTCCCATATCGGCTATTGTCCCATCAGGATCTAAAGGTGAGCTTGGATCTCCAGCATCTATACACGGTGAATTTTCGGTTAAATGATAATTTCCATTGAATGGATCTTCAAATAACGGATCACTATCAATATTACCTTCTCCAGTCCAACCGCCTTCTATATCCGAATAGGTTGCTGTAACTGAACTCATAATAGTATAGATCTCATCTGGTGTATTATTCCACAAAATGGAATTTATTAAACTCGGGAAAGAATAATTTTCAGAAGAAATCCCACCACCACTATACATAGCTAAATTATCTGATATTGTTACGTTCACTATAGTCGGATTGGCAAAATAATAACAATGAATTCCACCACCATACGCTATAGTTCCGAAAGCAAAATTATCTGAAATTATTAAATTCACTAAACTCGGACTGGAACCTTCACAGTAAATCCCACCACCATAAGTAGCAGCACCATTTGTAATAGTAAAACCACATAAAACTGCAGAAGAATTCTCACTGTTTTCAAAAGTTACAACACTACCAGTACTATTCCCATTCATTATGGTTGATGAGATATAAGTTATATCCTGTGTTGTTAAAAATAATGAAGCTACAGTAATGTTTTTCCCATAGTAGTTAATATTCTCAAAATACGTGCCGGGCTGTACAAGTACTGTGTCAGTGTTGGTTGCGGCATCAATACCGGCTTGTATGTTGGGTTGGTCTGCAGGTACATTGATAATAGTGGCAG
>JAQICU010000346.1 GCA_027858325.1 Candidatus Cloacimonadota bacterium | reverse complement strand
GTTTGTACAAAGAAAAAGATGAGACAATAAACATTCAACTCAGTGATAATGGAATTGGAATCCCCAAAGATATCGAACTTAAAAACGTAAACACAATTGGGCTTCAAACAGTTTTTAATCTTATCAAGCACCAGCTAAATGGTAAGATCAGATACGATACAGATAATGGATTAAAATGGCACATAAAACTTAAAGATGATATTCATAAAGAGAGGGTTGACGGATAAGAAAATAACTAACGATATGAATATTCCTATTGTGTTTATGACCGGTGTTAGCGACACCGATATTTTTAAAAGAGCTCAAAAAATTAAACCTGTTGTTTTTCTTGAAAAACCTGTGCTGGACTCTATTTTTAAAAAAAATAATTAAAAGAAAGGATAATACTTTTTGGATTTTGAAAAATTAAAACAAGAAAAATTCTCTTTCATATATATTACAACAAAAGAATGTAATATCTGTAAAGTTCTGCAACCCAAATTAAGGGAACTGGCAAAAAAATATCAAGGCTGCACTTTTCATCTTATCGAATTGGATGACTATAAAGATGCTGCTGGCTTCTTCATGGCTTTTTCCGTTCCCACATTTCTGGTTTATTCGGAAGATAGTGAACTGATCCGCACGGCACGGCATCTCAATATTGACGAAATTGAAACAAAATTAAATAGATATCATCAAATGATATTTAATGAGGATGAGGAATAATATGAAAAAATTTACTTTATTAATTGTAACAACTTTAATTTTTCTATCGGCTTTCTGTCAGGATTACAAGATCATCGATACGAAACTGAATAAAGAAATCGAATTAAAAGAAATGGTAGAAAGATTGGGAGATTATGATGTGATCTTCTTTGGAGAATTCCACGAAAACAGAATATTGCATTCACTGGAATTCGAGCTTTTAAAAATGTTTCACCGCAATAACAAACACCTGATCATCTCCCTGGAAATGTTTGAGCGTGATGTACAGCCGATTTTGGATAAATATTTGAATGATGAACTTTCAGATGCAGATTTTCTGGCAGAATCTCGTCCCTGGCCGAATTACGAAACAGATTATAAACCACTGCTTGAATTTGCCAAAGAGAATAACCTAAGCGTTGTTGCTGCCAATATTCCACGCCGCTATGCTTCCCTGATAAGTAAGCAGGGAATGAAAGCTCTTGATTCATTATCGCTGGAAGAAAAGAAGTTTGTGGCAAGAAAGCATAAGGTCTTTGATGATGAATATAAAGAACGCTTCATTCAAACGATGCAGAACAATATGGCACACAGCAGTAAAATGCCTGCTGGTATGATGATGAATCTTGACCAGATCTACGCTGCCCAGTGCATAAAAGATGATACAATGGCAGAATCAATCTTAAACTATCAGCGCATTCCACCAAGGCGCAAAGTTATTCACTTTAATGGTGATTTTCACAGCAGGAAACATCTGGGTACTGTTCAAAAAATTCAAATTATGGAACCGATGTTGAAAGTTGCTGTGATTGCTCCGTTAACTTGTACCGATGAATTCATCTGGGAAGATGAAGACCTGCTCGAAGGAGAATTTTTGATCTTGATCAAAGAAGTAATCTCAGAAGAATAATTTAATTGAATAACCTTGTTCTTCAGCGCTGGATTTGGAATAGATTACAAAAGGAATAAAAAAACAATTTGACATCAATCGCTTTCAAATTATCTTTGTTAGTGCTCACTAACCAAGTGAATATTGAGGAGGTAATGAAGATGTTCAGTGAAAGGCAACAGCAAATTGTTGAGACAGCAATAAAACTAATTGCTGAAAAAGGAATTCAAAACCTTACAACTAAGAATCTGGCAAAAGAAATCGGGATCTCCGAGCCTGCACTCTATCGGCATTTCAGTAATAAGTTGGAGATATTGAAAGCTGTTATAACTCATTTCCAAATTAAAATGCAACCTGCTTTTGATAAGCTTAATAAATCAGTAAACTCTCTAAATAAAATTGAAAGCTTCATATTAGAGCATTTAAAAATAATCAGTCTGAATCCGAACTTTGCAAAAGTTATATTTTCTGAAGCGAATTTTCAGAATGAAGAAAATCTGATTTTAAAAATGAATAAGATGATGAACCAATCCCGAAATCTTTTAGAAAAAATCGTTCAATCAGGTCAGAAGAAAAATGAGCTACGGACTGATGTAAGCCCATTAAGTATAGTCAGGGTGATCATTGGATCAATGAGATTGCTTGTAACTCAATGGAGTATGTCCAGTATGATCTTCAACCTGGAAAATGAAGGCAAAGAACTTTGTGAAGACATAAAAAAATTAATTGTTGCGAAGTGATTTTTTTTATTTAAATTAGAAGTTAGTGAGTATTAACTAATAATAAGATTATTATTGCTCACAGATGAACATGGATAAACACAGATAAGTGAAATAAGTTTCAAATATCTGTTCGGATCTGTGCAAATCTGTGAGCTAAAAAAGTCAGTGCATAGTCTGTGTAAGTCTGTAGCAAAAAAGGAGAAAATAGTATGGAAAAATTATTGAATAAGTTATTGAGATTTCCCAAATTAATTATGTTAGTTTTGTTGATCATCTCTATCGTATTTTTTATGGTAATGAAAAAAAATAGCAGAATGGAAACTGATCTTGATGAATATATGCCGCAAGATCATCCTGCTTTTGTCTATAGTGATCAGGCAGAAGAGATATTCAATATCCAGGATGGGATCATTATTGCTATCGAAAATCCAGATGGTATTTATCAAACTGAAACCCTGCAAAAGGTTAAAGATCTAACCAGGCAGTTAGGTAAAATGAAGGAGATCAATAAGAACGATGTAACCTCACTTTATACTGCTGATAACATTATTGGAACTGAGGATGGAATGGATGTGAAAGCATTTTTCAAAAAAGTTCCCACAAGTCAGGCAAGTTTGTTGGATATAGCAGAAAAAGTAAGAGCAAATGAGATGGTCTTTGGGCGATTAGTTTCAGTAAATGAAACTGTAACCGTGATCATTGCCGAAATTGGTGACGATGTTTTCAGTCAGGAATTTTATCATCAAATATTGGAACTTGTTCATTCTTTTGAGGGTCCTGAAAAACTTTACGTTGCCGGTGTTCCTATTGTGGAAGGATCGATGGCATATTTGGGTCCGAAAGATATGCAGAAGATGGTTCCTCTCGTGATATTAGTTATAGTTTTAGTTCTATTGCTTGTGCTGAAAAGTGTGAAAAATACCATCTTCACAATGCTGGTAGTTATCTTCAGTGTTGTATGGGCTTTTGGTTTAATGGCAGCGGTAAATATTCCGATCTATGCAGTATCCACAATGCTTCCGGTGATGTTGATTGCGATCGGCGTAGCAGATGGAATTCACCTTTACAGCCATCTTGATCTTTTCCTGCGTAAAAACCCGAATGCAACCCGCAAAGAAGCTGTTGCTGATATGTTGAAAGGAATGTGGAAACCGGTTGTGATGACGTCCGTTACATCTTCAGTTGGTTTTATATCACTTGTTACTTGATATGTTTTCCCCATAAAATTTTGTGGAGTCTTTA
>JAQICU010000314.1 GCA_027858325.1 Candidatus Cloacimonadota bacterium | reverse complement strand
ACCCATCATTATTACACGTTGAATAGCTCAGTGTCATTATTTTCCACAGGATAGTTGCAATACCCCCAATTAAAAGAAGAAGCATTGGGTACATCACAAATCCACCTTGAATAAACAAGTCAACCAATCCGCTACCTACAATCTTACGTGCGAACATTTCAAGTCCACCAGATTGAGAAGTTTCCTCAAACGGAACTTCTTCTACAGCTTCCTCAGCAACAATATCTTCAACTGCAGTTCCCTCTTCTGCAATCTCCTCTTGTGCAAATGCTAAGGCAGTAAACATGAAATTAGCAAATGCTAAAACCATCAATATTGTTAAAATTTTTTTTCTCATTTTATATCCTCCAAATTAATTTTTATTTCTCTATTACCAAATATAAGTTAACCCAAACGAGAAGGTTCTACCTGATGATATATTACTTGGGTTAGCATCCAGTGAACTATACACAGAAGTTGTATTGGGATCAATATAACCATCATCATTGAAATCTATGTCAGATCCACTGTTATATGGATTTCCGGTTTTAGCATAAACGTTTATATAATTATCTTTATTAAACAAATTCAAAACATTTGCATAAAATCTGATTTTCATATTTTTACCGAACGTAAAATTCTTTGTAAATTTTAAGTTTGCACTATCAGTTTGAGGTTGAATTTCACTATTGGTATTTAGAGAAACAACATCAAGCGAATCAATCGGTGTGTACGGAGAACCGGAAGCAAGGTTATAAAGAAAGTTAACTGAGAAATCCTGTAGTGGAAGAACAGTTTCAGTAAATGGTATATAGAATTCTTCGCCTGCTCCAACCTTAAAAGTGAAGTTGAAGTTGATATTATGTCTAGTATCCCATGCTAAAGGAAATTCTCGCAAACTCTCTTCATTAGTAGTAGAAGTTGTAGAGTGGTTTCCGTTTGCCCATGTTAATGAATAAGCAGCTGATCCTGAAAAGAAATTTGAAAGGAATTTGCTTATGTTCAGATCAATTCCACGAACACTTCCGTAATCTTCAGAAATATATTCATTCCATTTTAATGTTGGGTCGTCAGGATCTTCTTTTTCTTCTGTGCTCACATAGTTATAAATATTTTTGAAATAAGCTGTAACGTCCAGAACATAATCTTCATGAAGCTGATACTGCAGCCCTGCTTCATAAGTTATTGTGGTTTGATCTTCAAGCTCAGGGTTACCAACAATTATATTTGATCCCGGATTTGTAATAACATCTATCGGGCGACCTGTTGTAAAGATATACTGCATCTGAGGTAATTGTCTTTGATAATTATATACAAAGTGTAATACACTTCTTTCTGAAATCGGGTGAGAGACACCAAGACGTGGTGAAAACATAAATTGCGGATTACTGAATCTATCGGTGATTGTTTCATGATAGTCTGCCGCACTCATATATTTTGCATATGCTTCAGGATGATCATCTGGATCAGGAATCACATAAGGTGAGTTGGGATCATTCTCATCTTCCAGAACTTTATAAGTAGTTTCATTTATAGGATGATCAGGATCGATCGATTCCAGATAAGAGCCGCTGTAACTAGGTGTTATGATATCGTAATCACCACCAAGATACCAGATATCGCATCTAACTCCAGCATTGATGATCAAACCTTCCCAAACCATAGCATCCTGTACATAAAAACCACCTTGCCAGGGCTCTGCTTGATAACCATCAGTTAAACCTGAAGCAGCAATAGTTGCAGCTAAGAGATCTTCTCTTGAGTAAAAGTCTATTCCCCCAAGTGGAGCGAAAGCTCCCGTTCCAGGAATTGAATCTCCTTCAGCAAAAGATTCTTCCGGTGTACAAGCTTGTAAATAATCTTCATACAGATTAGCTGAAAGGTCCCAAGGATCTCTCCACTGATCTTTCTCAATTTTATGTTTGATTATCTCAAAACCAGACTTTAACCCATGAGTTTCATTGGCTTGATATTCAACATCCGATCTAAATTGGAGCATTTGATTACTGTCGTCAATATAGGTACCCCAAACAGAACCAGGTATAGTAAATGGGATATCTATTGCTTCTCCAGTACCATCGTCATATTTCCAAATATAATTAACATTACTAACTACATTATCTAAAAGAAGGTTAGCACCAGTTAAATAGAAAATACCATTTGTCTTTCCTAGTTCATTACTATCATATAGATCAAATGCACCTGAACTTAGTCCAAACCAGTCATCTCTGGTTATATCTCTGGGTGATTGAGTAACACTTTTCTCGTACATACTTGCTTTAACTTTTATGTTTATCTGAGATCCAATAGTATGGTCGTATGTAGCGATGTACTGTCTTTGTTCTCCAGAAGTTTTAGCATAATGTTCCAGGGCGTATCTCCAATCATGGCTAAATGGAAGACGTTCATATTGATCCCCTCGAACAGCGAAGGTTAAATTCTGGCGTTGATTAAATTTGTATTTCATTTTCAAATTTGCATTGTAATCATTATTATTTCTATCACCCATATCGAACCCGATAAAATCTTCTCTACCTTTATAGGGATCATATTGCTGATAGTCTGACCAGCTAATAAGCAATCCGTCAAGGTCTTCATATGGATTTAAATTGTAATAATCTTTATATCTGGAATCATTCCAGCTTCCCACAGCATTAAAATAAAATGTAAATTTATCCCTAAGAGATGAAACAAACGGACTTAAAACCGGACCACCAATTGCAAACTTTATAACATCGCTGTTGGCATTATCCGGAGAGTTGATCAAGTGATCTGAAACAAATTCCAGTTTTCCTGAATAATCACGTGATCCGCTTTTGGTTACGATATTAACCATACCAGATTGAGCATTACCATATTCTGCAGTAAGACCACCGGTCATAACATCCATATCTGCAATTGCGTCAGTATCAATAGTAAGAGCAGCACCACCATCCACAGGGTCAGAAACAGACATACCATCCACAGTATATGCCATCTCGTTTGATCTACCACCACGAACATGGATTTCCCCATTAGTAAGTGTAACACCAGCCTGCATAGCAATCACATCTTCGATCTGTGTAACAGAAATATCTTCAATATCTGCTGCAGAAATTTGTTTCCCTGATCTTGATTGTGCAGGGTTAATCATTTCTACCTTACTCTCAACTACATCAAATCCTTCTATCGCAATAGCTTGTTGCGGCAAAATAATATTAAGAATTTCAGTAATGTCTAAGCTTATTTTCACACCGGGAAATTTTTGAGTTCTAAATCCTCCACGCATACAAAAAACATCATATACACCAGGTGTAATATTAATTATGAAATATGAACCATTTTCCTTGGTCATCATCCCCGCAACTAGTGTTTCACCATCCATAATCGTTATATTTGCGAAAGGGATAGGATTCCCTTTATCATCTGTTACCTTTCCTGCAAGTTTACCGGTTGTTCCTGCAGATAATATTGAGATAAACAGAAAAGTTAATATGAGTGAAATAGTGATTTTCTTAAGCATTAATAATCCTCCCTAAATTATTTATTAATTACTTTTCATTAAAACAAAAACTCTAATAAAAAAAATCGTGTCAATTTATATTTTTTATTACTCCCTTTTTTTTAATTTTATTTTCTCCGGTTCCATTCATCTGTCAAGTACTTAGTCAATCTCAACTCTTCAGCAATTTCAAACTCATGAGACTCAATGTCTTTATGAATTACAAATTTATCTGTTATCCATTTCTCTTTGAAACCATTAATTAAGAATTGGACGGTTTCATCATAGCTTTTTGCAACATCGAGAATATCATTTATTGCAACTGTTTTTCTGTTCAGATAACTAGCCATTCGTTCTTTTTGATCTTTAGATAAACCGGGTAGTATTTGTGCCAGTTTACTTTGATTATGATTAAGCAAAATAGACCCATGTTGAAGAAGACAGCTACTCTTCCTTACTTGTGCGCTACCAACGATCTTCTTTCTTTGAAAATTAAGCTCATATCTGGAACTACTGGTAAAGCAAGGATTAGTAGTCTGTCTCTGAAGTTGGGAACTTAAATTACTTTTTTCAAAATCAACTTCGATACCCATAAGTTCAAATCCTTTTGCTAACGCTTTACTTATTTCTGAATATGATTCAATTACACTACCGGACAATCTTTTAACTA
>JAQICU010000277.1 GCA_027858325.1 Candidatus Cloacimonadota bacterium | reverse complement strand
GAGATGTGCTCTATATCAGATTCAGCATCGAACATTTTGGTAATAACCGGTTGATGTGTGATCGATTTGAATGTAACAGGACTGATGAATTCGCAAGCATGGGCAGTCATAACTGTTTTTACTTCAGCACCCATTTTTGTGAGTTTGCTGGCAAGATCAACTGCTTTGTAAGCTGCGATCCCACCTGTAATTCCTAACAAAATATTTTTATTATTCAACATCATTGAACTCCGTAATCTTAACTTAGCAAAGAATTTGCCATTGGCTTTTTTGTAAAGTTATTTATTGATTACAATTATGTGATAGTAATAACTTTAGTAACATAAAAATAGTATGAAGAACTTACAAAAAAAAACAGATAATTCTTAATATTGTATTAAAAATAACTCATCTTTCAATTGCGATTCAGATTTTGCATTGACTTTTTAGTGTATATTTCAAAAAGTTTGACAAGAATAAATAAGAAATGAAAAAAACGTAATTAATTTCAATAAAAAAGTAGGAAAAATGAAAAAAGTGTTTTTTAGTTTATTATTGATAATCATGATTACAGCTTTATTTGCTGGTGTACAAGAGAAGCTGGAGCAGTTTGGAAAAGATAATGGTATGGTGTATGTTAAGCCTTTGGTGACTGCATTTGGAACTACAATGAATACGGGTCTTTTCAATACGGCAAAAGTGCTAAAACCTTTTGCATTTGGTTTGAATGTGAATATGATGGCTGCTTTTGTACCTAAAGAAGACAAAATATTTACAGCTGTTAGACCTGACCTTTTCATTGTTAATCCTATTGATACAACTCAAGTAATTTATCTTTATGAAGATGAAGAATTGGAATCAGCAACTATCTTTGGAAAGGATGGAGCTACTTTTATTCATAATTCAGATCTTAATTCTATCCTCGGCTCAGATGCTGATCAATTGGATCTATCTTTACCGAATGGAGCAAATCTACCCGCAGTTCCATTCTTAATGCCTCAATTTAATTTAGGTTTACCTTTTGGAAACGAGATAATGGTTCGTGGATTTCCTAAATTTGAAATAAATAAAGATATTGGTGATATCGGATTCTGGGGTATTGGTTTAAAGCACAGTGTGAGTCAGTACATTCCGCTTATTCCAATTGATATAGCAGTACAAGCAGCCTATCAAAATCTTTATGTTGGTGATATACTAACATTTTCAAATATCAATGCAAACCTTGAAGTAAGTAAGAAACTTCTGATGTGGACGCTCTATACCGGTGTTGGTTATGATAAAACAAATGTTACTGCTAAGTATGATTATACTTATAAAATTGTGAATCAAGATAACGATATTGAATCAATAGAGGACAATATTAAATTTGATGTTGATGGTGAGAATGAATATAGGGCAACTGCTGGTATTAGGTATAGTTTATTGCTATTAAAACTATATGCAGATTATACAATAAGTAAATATTCAGTGTTTAATGCTGGAATTGGGGTTTCCTTTTAGTGGAATTTGATGAATTACTATTTTCACGAAAAAGCGTAAGGAGCTTTCAGGATAAAGAAATTCCACAAAAGGTTCTAAACAATATGATGGAGGCAGCTAGGCTGTCTCCATCTTTTCAAAATAAACAGTGTTGGCGATTTGTTGTTGTAAAAGATAAAAATATTATTAAAGATCTAGCTCTAAGAAGTGGAATGATCAGTAAAGTAAATTTCTTTATCAAAGATGCTCCGGTAGTTATTATAGCTTGTGCTGATCCTGTTAAAAGCGGAACGATAAATAATCAGAATTATTATCTGGTTGATACTGCAATAGCTTTTCAACAGATGATGATGTCTGCCTGGAATCATGGAATTGGAAGCTGCTGGTTGGCTGCTTTTAACGAGCAGAAAGTTCGTGAAATCCTTAAGATTCCTGAAAATATTAGAGTTGTAGCACTCAGTCCATTTGGTTATCCGAAAGAGAAAAAGACAATTTATGATAAAGCTGTAAAAGTATTTGCAGGTAGCAAGAAGAGATTAGATTTAGATAAGATAGTTATGTGGGAAAAGTGGGTGGAATGATCTCAGATATGTGATTTGAGAAGTATGATTTGAGATGTGAAATAGTATCAAATTAATTAAATTGACAGAATAACCAGTAAGTTAGTATTTTACTAACATACTGGAGGTGGCATGGATTTGAATTTAAAACAAAACATACCAATTGAAGAGTTCGATTATGTAATGCTTAAAAGTGTTTTGAAAAAATATAAAAACCCAAGAGTTAAAATTAATGATCTTATAAAAAGGGATAAGATCGTTCGTGTAAAAAAGGGTCTATAT
>JAQICU010000243.1 GCA_027858325.1 Candidatus Cloacimonadota bacterium | reverse complement strand
TATAATTTTATTAATAATAAGAAAACAACTATTTATATCTTTTTTAAATTAATTTTCCTTCACCGTAGTATTTATAAAAAACAAAACTACTATATACAGCATTCGAAATAACTAAATTTGTTTTGATTAGTTTACCATTGTCATTATATTCATTGAATGATGTATCTAAAAGATTAAATTTAGCGTCATAAAATTCCATTTTGACCTTATTATCATTTGCATCAAATAAATGTGAAATTTTATAAATAACTACATCATTCCCTTCATATTGAATTTCTTCAATTTCATTTCCACGATCATCGTACTTATATGAAGTTCTGCTGACAATATTATCATCAAAGTTGTATTTGATTTCTTCTAAAATTTCATTGTCATCATTATATTTATAGATCGTTCTATTTTCTAGATTATCATCAAAGAAATATTCATTGAATTCAGTTTTATAACCAAATTCGTCATAAATGCACAATGAACTATAGTCTTTTTGTTTTGCAGAACCTTCATCAGTATTTGCAAAGTCGAATACTATAACCTTTACTGATTTAACACTTCCTTTAAGTCTATCCCAATAAAGATCGTTTTTTTCAATTTCACTAACCAAAAATAGCGGTAACGCTATCATTAATAATACAATTCTATATTTCATTTAACTCCCTAATAATCAAATTGTGCCTAATGTGTGTCCCCGACAATTGTCGCGAATACTACCGAATTTGGGGTTGTATACGACAAAGTGTCGCGTATATTCCAATTAGATTTCATGCATGAATCCACTATTACATAATTTCCTGTTTCTAAATTTACGTTTCCGAATCTGTAAAATTGATTTAATTGTGTCAAAACAAAAAACTTTGGTGTTTCAATTGGTGCTGGTTCAACCGTCTCGAACTGTAAGAGTTATAATCAAATAATGTCTTCCTGAGGTCACTTATAGCTTTACAATCGAAGGATCTCATGTAAGTTCTTTTAGCTCTACATCTAATATTGTTAGAGATTCTTCCTGAGAATGTCGTGCAAGATTCGTCCAACCTTCTCCGGCAGCTGCCGGATTCAACTAGGCAGACAGAAAGACAAATATATATTTTCTTTGTGTCCTTTGTGGCTTACTGTCTTCGTGGCTAATCATCTGCTCCCATTAATATTTTTATTTTGCTTCTTGACAGAAAAACCTTACTTTAGTTTTCATACCCCCATAGGGTATAGGGAGGAGAAATGAAAGAAGCATGTGAACATTGTTCTATAAGGAGTGCACACCACTCAGAAGAATTAAAAAAAGATTTCCGTGATAGGTTGAACAGAATTGAAGGTCAGGTGCGGGCAGTAAACAGAATGATAGCAGAAGATGTTTATTGTAATGATATTTTAAACCAGATATCTGCTGTTCAATCTGCTTTGACTTCAGTTTCCAAATTAATCTTAGAAGCTCATATGAAGAGCTGTGTGATCGAGCAAATACAAGAAGGGAAATTTGAAGTTATTGATGAAGTTATGAATACTATCAATAAGCTTATGAGGAAATGAAGTATTATGAAAAGTAGAAAAATAATGCTCTCCATCTTGCTCATATTCTCTTCATTTTTGCTTTTTGCAGATGGAAACCTTGAACAATTATTAGACCAAGCTATGGAAGCTAATCCTGAGATTTCAGCAGTCGAATTCCAAATAAAAGCACTAACTGAAAAAGAAATATTTGTGCAGAAACTAATGGATCCAATGATCGCAATTGAATACAGCAATGTTCCGTATGATACTTGGAAATTAGATGAAAATCCTATGTCCGGAATTCAACTGAAACTAATGCAGACAATCCCCTTCCCTGGTAAAAATAGTAAACGAAAAGCTGTTGTTGAATCAGAAGGACAGATAAAAAAGCAAGAACTAGCGGAACTTAAACTCCAGTTAAAAGATAAATTAAAAAAAGCATATTTCCAGTTAGGATTGAATCGTGAATTGAAAGAGATTTCTTTAAAACACATTGCACTTCTGGAAGATCTTATTGAAACAATTATTAATAAATATGAAATCGGAAAATCCGCACAATCCGATATCTTACGAATGACATTGATGAAAGAAAAGCTTCTTGACGATCTGGATGATTTTGACCAAAAAGAAAGAGAGATACAAGCAGCGTTAAATTCTGTCCTCAACCGCAATGTAAAAACCTTTATCAGTACTGAAGAACTTAAACTCGATCTGAATATTGAAATTGATTTTGATGAGCTACTAACTATAGCGAAAAATAATCGACCGCTCTTGAAAAAAATTAAAGAAACTTCTAATATGAAGCGATTGATCTTAAAATCATCTCAACGTGAGAGATTACCAGACATTACATTGTGGGCTGGATATCGCATCAGACAGGATATTGGAACAATGGAAAATGTAGATTTTGCTACCGTCGGTATTTCTTTTCCTATTCCATTAGATCTGAAAGGCAGAACAAAAGCAAAAATGAATAATGCAAAATTTATGGAAAAAGCTGTAGATGAAAACTATAATAATGTTTTGAATACAATTTCTGAAATGCTCATTATGGCAACTTCAGGTTTGGAACGACAACAAAGTAAAATCATCAATTACAACCTTAATCTCATTCCGAATGCAGAAAAAGTTTTTCAATCTGAACTTAAATCTTACGAAACTGGAAGAGCGAATTTTGCCGATCTTTATCAAGCTCAATTACAACTAATACAATTTGAGAAAATTGCACTGAAATCAAAATATAAATATAAAATGTACGAGATAACAATTGAAACTTTAATCGGAGAAAATTTATGAAAACTAAAACCACGAATTTACACGAATTCTCACGAAAAATGAATAAAAAAATCATATTCAAAATCAGTTTTGTTATATTGCTGTTTGCATTTATCCTTGCAAGTTGCACATCAAAACAAACCGTAGAACATAGTCAAACAGAAGGTGATTATTACACTTGTCCAATGCATCCTACAGTTGTTCAGGAAGAAGAAGGTGATTGCCCGATCTGCGGGATGGATCTAGTCCTGGAAAAAGGAAAGTCCACACAAGCATCTGATAAAACAGAAAGTACTGAGAAAAAGATAAAATATTGGGTTGCTCCAATGGACCCGAATTATGTCAGCGATGTTCCCGGAAAATCACCAATGGGGATGGATCTAGTTCCCGTTTATGAAGACGAAGTACCTTCCGGAAAAGGCATTACAATCGATCCGACGGTAGTGCAAAATATGGGAGTACGGGTGAAACACGTAAGCTACAGAGATATTTCACACAATATACGAACTATTGGGAATGTAGAAATTGCCGATGATAAAAGTTATTCTATAAATCTAAGGTTTTCTGGTTGGATAGAAACAATATTTGCCGATAAAATCGGACAGAAAATTAATAAAGGCGAGAAGCTTTTTGAAATATATTCACCTGAGCTTATCTCTGCACAAGAAGAATATTTACTCGCTGTGAATACTTACGGAAAAAGCAGCAAAGTTGCCGAAGCTTCCAGAAAGAGACTACTCTTATGGAATATCCCCAACAAACATTTGGCTAAGATCCTTTTCGAAAACAATGCCCAACAAAATGTAATTTTCATATCGCCGTTTTCGGGATATATCCTTCATAAAAACATCAAGGAAGGTTCTAATGTAAAAGCAGGAACAGACCTATATCATATCGGAAATTTAGATACTGTTTGGATCATTGCAGATCTGTATGAATTCGATGCAGCATCTGTAAAGATTGGCCAAAATGCTAAAATTGAAGTTACCAATTTACCCGGAAATATCCGAACTGGTTATGTCTCATTTATCTATCCTACTATAAATCCAAAAACACGTACGCAGAGGATAAGAGTAGAGTTGGAAAATTCCGATCTTTCTCTAAAGCCGGGAATGTTCGTGACTATTAGAATTGAAGCTGATCGTGCAAATAAAGTTCTTACCGTTCCTACAGAAGCGATTATAAATTCCGGTGAAAGAAAAATTGTATTCCTGAGCCGTGGAAACGGAAAATTCGAACCTCGAGAAATTCAAACAGGTTTAGCCGATGACAAAGATTATTATACAGAAGTTATTTCCGGATTGGAAGAAAATGAAATTGTAGTTGTTTCCGGGCAATTCCTATTGGATTCCGAAAGTCAATTACAGGAAGCTGTTCAAAAACTACTCGATGTGAAATTTCGTTCGTCTTCAAACTCTGAAGTAAATGATAAGCACGACCATTCCGGTGACACATATTTCACTTGTCCGATGCATCCGACTATTGTTCAGGATGAGGCCGGGGATTGTCCGATTTGCGGAATGGATTTGATCGAGAAAGAGCAGTGATGAAAGATGAATATCCAATATCTAACACTGAATGTCCAATGAAGAAGGAAAAGAAGATGTTAAAAAATATCAAATCACTTTTGCTACGAAAGCAAACAATATACTGACATCCTGAGCGGAGTCGAAGGATAGCAAATTATAATAGCATTTCTACTCCACTAACGACAATATTTATATTCCAATCTAGAACAATGGAACAAGGAATCAGGTGCAATATATGTTGAATAAAATTATAGAATTTTCCGTTAAAAACAGGGTCTTTATTATTATTTTTACATTTGTAATCATAGGAATTGGTATTTGGTCTATGAACAATACAGCCATTGATGCGATTCCTGATCTATCTGATGTGCAAGTTATAATCTTCAGTAAATTCCCGGGTCAAGGACCGCAAGTTGTGGAAGAGCAGGTTACGTATCCGCTTACTTCTGCGATGCTTTCTGTTCCGTATGCCAAGAGTGTTCGAGGGTATTCCTTTTTCGGATTTTCGATGGTCTATGTGATCTTTGAAGATGGAACAGATATTTATTGGGCTCGCTCTCGTGTGTTGGAATATCTGAACGTAGCACAAGGAAATTTGCCCAAAGATGTGAATGTTCAGCTTGGTCCCGACGCAACAGGAGTCGGCTGGGTCTATATGTACTCACTAACATCAGACAGGCACGATCTGCAGGAATTGCGCTCCATACAGGATTGGTATCTTCGGTATGAGCTGATGTCAGTTTCGGGAGTTTCGGAAGTCGCAAGTGCTGGTGGATATGTAAAACAATATCAGGTGGAAGTAGATCCCGAAAAGTTGCGCGCTTACAATATCAGTTTGCAGAAAGTGAATATGGCGATAAAACGCTCCAATAATGATGTTGGTGGTAAACTGATAGAAATGGGTGAATCGGAATATATGATCCGTGCAAAGGGATATATTTCGTCGATTGAGGATTTGAAAACCATCCCCATCGGATACGATAGTCAAACCAAAATTCCCATTTTACTATCGCAGGTTGCGGATATTCATATTGGACCCGAATTACGTCGAGGGATCATCGAAATGAATGGTGAAGGTGAAGCGGTTTCGGGAATTGTGGTTATGCGTTACGGAGAAAATGCGATGTCCGTGATAAAAGATGTAAAAGCAAAACTTAAGGAATTGGAAAGCGGTTTGCCGGAAGGAGTAGAAATCCATACTTCTTACGATCGATCGAGCTTGATACAGCGTTCTATCGACACACTCAAAAGCACACTTCTTTTGCAAATGCTGGCTGTAGCTTTAGTTTCTATACTGTTTCTACTTCATCTCCGTTCTGCTCTTGTAGCTATTTTCTCTTTACCTGTTGGAATTCTAATCAGTTTCATCATTATGAATTTATTCGGGATTTCGGCAAATATTATGAGTTTGGGAGGTATCGCCATTGCCATCGGAGTGATGGTTGACGCTTCCATTGTGATGGTGGAAAATCTTCATAAACAACGCGAGCGTTTCTCCGATACTTCGCATCCGGAACTTGTGCTGAAAGCCGCTAAGGAAGTTGGTCCTGCACTTTTCTTTTCGCTTCTAATTGTTACAATCAGTTTTTTGCCAGTGTTCACACTTCAGCAGCAGGAAGGAAGATTATTCACACCTCTTGCTCTAACCAAAACATTTGCTATGGGAGCTTCGGCATTGTTGGCAATAACCATTATTCCTGTGTTGATGTTCTATTTTGTAAAAGGAAAGATCCGCAAAGAAAAGGATAATCCGATCAGTAGTTTCTTTATTAAACTCTATAAACCGATTATCCGTTTCGTGCTGCGTTTTCCGATGATAGTTTTGATCTTCGCTGGTGTTGTATTGATAACAACCCTTATTCCTTTTGTTCAACTCGGCTCGGAATTCATGCCGGCTCTGAACGAAGGTGATCTGCTGTATATGCCCACAACTCCACCAGGGATCAGCATAACCAAAGCTAAAGAGCTTTTGCAACAGACAGATAAACTCATAGCATCTCATCCTCAAGTTGTTCATACACTCGGTAAGATCGGAAGAGCTGATACTTCTACAGATCCTGCACCGCTTTCGATGATTGAAACCACTATAACTCTTGCCGATAAAAAGGAGTGGCCAAAAGGAAAAACCATCGAAGACATTATTAAAGAGTTGGATGAAATGGTTCAATTCCCAGGGCTCACTAACAGTTGGACAATGCCGATAATAACGCGAATAGATATGCTGGCTACAGGTATCAAAACACCGGTGGGAATAAAATTGATGGGCGAAGATCTGGAGCAGCTTTCCGAGATCGGTAAGCAAATTGAAGCACTTTTACGTCCGCTACCTGATGTCCTTTCTGCCTATTCGGAACGTGTTACAGGTGGAAATTTCATTGATATAGATATAGACAGAGAAAGAGCAGCTCGCGAAGGCTTACTCATTGGAGATATTCAGGACGTAATCAAAAGTGCAGTTGGCGGAATGAACGTTAGTTGGGTTGTTGAGGGATTAGAAAGGTATCCGATAAACGTACGCTATCCTAGGGAATTGAGAAATAATATCGAAAAATTAGAGAGATTGACTATTACTAATCCTAAAGGATATGCAGTTCCTTTAGGACAGGTTGCAGATATCAAAATCGTTAAGGGACCACCAATGATAAAAAGTGAAAATGCCAGAAGAACAGCCTGGATATACGTGGATTTGAACATATCCGATGTTGGTGGTTTTGTGAAAAGCGCTAAAGAACTTATCAGTAAAAATGTGAAAATCCCGAACGGTGTTTCAATCGTTTGGTCTGGTCAATTTGAATATATGCAAAGAGCAGCAAAGCGTTTGAAGATAGTCGTTCCAATTACATTGGCTCTCATTTTTTTAATTTTAATTATGAACTTCAGGAATATCTCAGAGAGCCTGATAATGATGATTACTGTTCCCTTTGCTCTGGTTGGTGGGATCTGGTTAATGTATTTTGCAGGCTACAATTTTTCAGTAGCTGTCGGTGTAGGATTTATAGCTCTGGCAGGCCTGGCAGCTGAGAACGGAGTTGTGCTTCTGGTATATCTCGATGAAGCATTTAATCGTTGGAAATCTTCTGGAAAATTGAATACTCTCGCAGATTTGAAAACGTCAATTATGGAAGGTTCTGCAGAACGTGTAAGACCGATACTAATGACCGTTGCAACTGATGTCATAGGACTCATGCCTATTATGTTCGGAACGTCAACCGGAATCCGCGTAATGAAAAGAATTGCCGCTCCAATGGTCGGTGGATTGGTATCATCTGCTGTAATGACACTGATTTTACTTCCAACAATTTATTATTTGTGGAAGAGAAGAGAGATATTAGCTCATGGATTCACACAGATAAACACGGATAATGAAAAAGAATACCCAATATCGAACGAGGAATAATAAAAGAAATAAGATTAAGAAAACCTTAGTTAAAAAAAAGGAGAAAATTATGATCAATTATGGATTTTACAAAGAATTGAACGTTTCTTTTGAAGAAATTGTAAAACAAATTCCTGAAAAAGTAAAGGAACAAGGTTTCGGGATCATAACTAAAATAGATATGAAGGAAAAATTTAAAGAGAAGTTGGGAATAGAGTTTGCAAACTATATGATTATCGGATTGTGTGATCCTTCCAGTGCTTTAAAATCTATCCAAGCAGAACAGAATATTGGATTAATGTTGCCCTGTAATATGATCGTTTACGAAAAGGGTGACAAAACCGCAGTGAGTATTATCAAACCAACTATTGCTATGTCGATGATCAAGAATGAAAAATTGAGTTCGATATCTCACGATGTAGAATCTCGATTAAAAAAAATGTTCGATTCTATCTAATAAGGAGGAATGATGTTTTTATTACCATTATTAATAATCATTATAATTTATTTCATTTTTAAAGATAAAATAGATATAAACAAAACGGAAAAGTCACCTTTAGATATTTTAAAGCTCCGTTATGCAAAAGGTGAAATTTCTAAAGATGAATTTGATGAAATGAAACAAAACCTAAGTTAAAAAACTGGAGGTTATCATGTTTAAAAAAATTAAAAAATCATGGAATGCCTTTTTAGAAAGGCTTACCAAAGAAAACCAAGAGCAATATGGCAGTAAACGTGCTGATTGCTGCGATTTGAATAAATCACACAAAGGAGATAAAAAATGAGACGCTATATCTGGATAATCATAATTATATCGATTATTCCTTTGGCATTAAATGCAAATGGGAACAATATGTATGACGGTGGACATATGATGGGTAATTGGGGTGGATTTCATCTTTTGTGGTGGATTGTGATTCCTTTTGTTTTACTTTTTGCTATACTATTCCTAAAGTTTTTCACAAAATCAGAGAAAAAAAATTCTGATGCTTTTGAAATATTGAAAATCCGTTATGCAAAAGGTGAAATTTCTATAGAAGAATTTGAAAACATGAAAAAGAATCTGGGATGAGATAACTTGTAGAAAAGAAAATGGATTGTATGAGAGGGAAATATGATCAAGATAAAAACTATGAAAATCGGAGGAATGACCTGCGCAAGTTGTGCAAACTCTGTAGAAAAAGCTCTTAAAAAAGTGGATGGAGTGAACTTTGCTAACGTGAACATTGCCACTGAGAAGGCAACAGTTAAGTTTGATCCTGATTTGGCAAATTATGACCAACTCACATTAGCAGTTCAAAATTCAGGTTATGAAGTTGTAGAGGAACAAAAAAAAGATAAAGAACTGACAGAATTTGAATTGGCACGAAAGAAGATGATAGGAGCCTGGTTATTTACCATTCCGATTGCTATATGGATGATTCCAGAAATGCTTCTTAACAAGATGTTTCCCAATGAAACGGTATTTCATTTGGGAATGATCTTGCTGGCAATTCCCGTCTTATTCATCATCGGAAGAAAAACTTACAATTCTGCCTACAGATCTGTTACTCACGGTTCTGCCAATATGGATGTGTTGATAGCATTGGGAACGGGAGCTGCATTTATCACTGGTCCATTGCGATTTTTCTTACCGATTGCCAGTTTTGCTGGAGTTTCGGCTATGATTATGGCATTTCACCTTACAGGTAGATACATCGAATCAAAAGCAAAAGGAAAAGCTTCGCAGGCAATTCGTAAACTCTTGGAATTAGGTGCGAAAACTGCCATTGTGATACGAAATAATTCAGAGATCGAAATTCCCATAGAAGAAGTAATAATCGGTGATATAATGCTAATTAAACCCGGTTCCAAGGTTCCGACGGATGGTGAGATCATCAATGGGAAAACATCGATAGATGAATCAATGGCAACAGGTGAATCGATGCCGGTTAAAAAGAGGATTGGAGATAAAGTGTTGGGAGCAACCATAAATCAAAGTGGTATGATCAAGGTGAAAGCTACTAAAATCGGGAAAGATACATTTCTCTCACAGATCATAAAAATGGTTGAAGAAACTCAGGGCTCCAAAGTTCCGATCCAGGAATTTGCAGATAAAGTTACGGGGATATTTGTTCCGATCGTTCTGATATTGGCTATTCTGACATTTATTTCATGGTTGGTTTTCAATCAGCAATTCCAACAGGTATTACTCTGGGCGAGTAGCTTCCTACCCTGGGTAAATCCTGAATTGAGCATCATTACTCAAGCTGTTTTTGCTACAGTTGCCGTGCTGGTTATTGCTTGTCCCTGCGCTTTAGGATTAGCCACACCAACTGCTTTGATGGTTGGAAGCGGAATGGGAGCTCAGCGAGGAATCCTGATCCGCAAAGGTGCAGCGATTCAAACCATGAAACAGGTAAAAGTAATTGTTTTCGATAAAACCGGGACTATCACCAAAGGAAAACCGGAAGTCACAGATATTGTGTCATTGAATATTTCTGAAAATGCTCTTCTCCAATTTGCAGCCAGTATTGAAGCAGGTTCGGAACATCCACTGTCTTCTGCGATCAAGAAGAAAGCTAATACTGAAAAACTGGAGTTATTTCCTGTAGAAGATTTCAAAGCAATTTCAGGTAAAGGAATTTCAGGGAAAATTCAGAATAAGGTTATCTTAATCGGTAATAAGAAATTATTCGATGAGAAAAGGATAAATATCGACATAATTGAGAAGAAAATAAAACCTCTTGAGAAGCAAGCAAAAACGGTAATGATCATTGGCTATGATGATAAAATTATTGGCTTAATAGCTGTAGCCGATACAATCAAAGATGACTCGGTTTCTGCAATTTCCGAATTACGTACAATGGGACTTCCAACTGTAATGTTGACCGGAGATAATAAAATTACTGCCAATGCGATTGCTAAAATTGTTGGCATTGATTATATAGTGTCAGACAT
>JAQICU010000221.1 GCA_027858325.1 Candidatus Cloacimonadota bacterium | reverse complement strand
TTTCAATATTATCCCCTATGGAAAGAATATCTGATTATAAGAAAATTCGTATGGGTATAGATGGAGTTTGGATTAGACAAGGATTACGCAGCGGAGTTTATCTTCCACAAGTAGCTATTGATACAAATTGGGATCGTGAAACTTTCTTAAGAAGTTTATGCTCATCTAAAGCTGGATTACCAGCGGATACTTATAAGGACACAGATACAGAGATCTATGTTTTTCAAGTTGAAAAGTTTAGTGAATAAACTTCCACTAATTGCGTTTCGAAGACGAACTTGAGAACGTGTATAATCTCAAGGAATAATATAGAGCGATAGAATAAATTCGAAAGTACTTATATAAACAAAGACCCCGAAAATTTCGGGGTCTTTGTTTTTGCTAATAACCTTTAGGGAGGATATTAGAGTTCATCATTTGTGTTCAATATTTCAATGTTCAGGTCTATATTCTTCATCTCTTCTTTCACTTTTTTAAGATCATCTTTCATATCATCAAGTTCTTCCATCTTGATTTGTTTAATCATCTTTATTTTATCAAATTCATCATGAATATTTTCAAATTCACCAATATCTGTTTCAATACCATCTATCAAAATTTTGATCTCTCCTTCATCAATTGTAACTTCCACTTTCTTCTCTGATTCGAGAAGCTCTCTTTCACCAATCTCCACATCAATATTGTGTACTTTCCCATCTCTTTCAATTGTGAGAGTAACTTCATCTTCAATTTCTTTACCTTCAATTGCTTTTCCGATCTCCAGATCTTTATCATTTTCTACAGCAATAATGATATCGCCTTCCATCAATCCGGCTTTCTCGGCTGGACTTCCTTTCATAACTTTTGTAATTGTCGTTTTTCTTGTTACTGTTTCTTCGCCATCTTTTATAGTTTTCTGCTTTTCCAAATCCAATTGCACACCGATCCACTTGTTGTGTCCAGGAAGGTCATATTGGTAGAACAGAACATTTTCAGGTTTATTGAAAACATCAAATGAACCGTCTTTTCCGGAAAAAAAGTAATTTAACTTATCTTCTTTCTCTCCTAATATCAACTTGATCTTTTTAGTTTTCTTTCCTCGGAGAATCTCAAGAGTTACTTTATTTTCCGGTTTGTAGTTCTTCAGCATTTTAATTAATTGATCGGTTGTAAATATCTTCTCATCAGCAAAGGTTAAAAGTACATCTTCATCTTTTAATCCAGCTTCATCAGCGGGAGAATCTTTCACAACTTCACTAATCATTATTCCAAAAGATTCTTTCATCTTGATCTTCTTTTTCATCTTCTCATCAAGATCCATCAAGAATACTCCCATATAAGTTCTTTTAGGAGTTTCCGGAACTTTTCGTTCTTCCAATTCCAGAATACAAGTTTCTGTGTTCTCCCCTCTTTTAAAAGTAATTTTAACCTTCTGCTTAGGTTCAAAGAAAGAGAGCATCTTCTTCACTTGATCAACAGTATAAATTTTATCTCCATCGATCATCATGAGTATGTCATCGTCTTTTAACCCTGCTTTTTCTGCGGGGCTTTCTTCAGTAACTTTTTTAATAAGAACACCATATTGTTCTTTTGTGTTTTCATCTAAAACAACTCCCATTCTAACCTTTGATTTTGCAAATAATGGGATACTGATCAGCATTATGCTTATAAATGCTATTATTATAGTTTTTTTCATTTCTCCTCCATATATTCAAAAATATCTGAAATAAATCATTTCACTTAAAAGCTGACTTCACGCAGTTGTTTTTTCCTCACCGGCTTATTAAATTCAGAAATTATCATAACAGCTTGTGAATCCCGGGATATGTATTTCCGAATGATATAAGTCTTATCTTCTCTATAATCTTCCGGATTAATCCTATTTTTTAAATTTGGATTATGGATAGATGTATAATGAAATTTATTATTATCTTCAGCAAATCTCTTAAAGAATTCATCATCCGAATAATTTGCATTTCGGGTTTCTTTAGTTTCAGCTTCCTTCTTAAAAGCAATTTCATTTACTTTAGAACTGATCCCAGGAAAGATGAACACAGAGATCACGAGTATAACCATAAAGCTGGCAAAAGCAATAGAATAGCGGAATTTCTTAATATACAAACTCTCTTTGCTGTGATATTTTCTAATTAATTTACTTCGTAATACCTGTTCAAATTGATCATTCTCAATTTTTGGTATTCTCATGGATAATAATTTATTCTCAAGATCTTTCATTATTGATCTCCTTTTCAATTCTCTTTCGCAATTTTTTTAAAAGTCTATGCATTTGAACCTTAACCGCACCCTCTTTCTTATTCAGTATCTCACCAATTTCAGCATTACTGAGCTTCTCATAAAATCGCAAAGAGATCAGGTTCTGTTCATCTGGTTTAAGTTCAATTTGAAATTTCTCAACTAAAGAATAATCAATCTCAATTGGTTCTCCTTTTGGTAAATTCCATTCAAAATTATA
>JAQICU010000180.1 GCA_027858325.1 Candidatus Cloacimonadota bacterium | reverse complement strand
AAAAGAGAATTTTAAGAAAAAATACTTTTTCTCCAGTGATATGAATTTATTTTTAGAATTAATGAATTCGGAATTTAATAAAAAACGGCTTCTTCTTGCTAAAGCACTGGATTCAATCTCTGAAATGTTTGACGTTAACGAATTCAATGAAAGTGTTATGCATTTTCTAACCATTATTGAAAATACAAACAAAAAAAATCGCAATATCTATACAATAGCCTGCGGAACTTCTTACCATGCTACTTTGGTTGCATCACTATTCTTTAATGAGATTGCAAACATCGAGGTTATTCCAATTCTACCTGGAAATTTTAGAGGTCAATATTCAAAAAGCCTTCAGAATGATGATGTGATAATTGGAGTATCTCAAAGTGGCGAGACAAAAGATCTTGTTGATATTTTTAATGATATTGAACGTTCTGTTCTGGATATCAAAAAAGTTGTGCTAGTGAATAACATGAACTCTACTCTAGGTCAGGAAAAAAGTGATGTTTCCATTCCGATCTCATGTGGTCCTGAGATAGCAGTTCCGGCAACAAAGAGCTTTATTAATCAAATTACTTTATTTTATTATCTCGCTGTTAAAGTTGCTGAGATGAAGTTGAACAACATAGAGAACAAAAGCTCAGCTGAATATCGCAAATTGAGGAAGATAGTTGATTTTCGCTGGAATTCAATTGAGAATATACCACAATTGATTCAGGAAACAATCCAAACAACGAAAGAGCAAATTGAATTTGTAGCTGGAAAAATATATATGGAACCTTCGATGCATATACTGGCAACCAAGATAACCGGAGTAGCTAAAGAAGGCGCGCTTAAAATTAGGGAGACTGTACTAAATCACACAGAAGGTGGAGAAGCTTCTGAGTTTAAACACGGTCCCAATACTATATTAGGAAAGAATACTGTTTTCGGAATAAAAAATATTAAAGCAATAATAAAACACTTTAATAATATTATAAAAGAGATGGAAACACTTGCTGAAAAAAGAAACATCTCATATGATGAACGGAGAATGATCACACTTGCTATAAGTAATTATATTTTCTCAAGATCTTATCCCTTCAATCTTTCACAAAAAGGATTAAAACTTTTCAAGGGTATCGTTGAGGATTATGATTTTTTTGAACATGCTTATAGGAACTACCCGCTTATTTATGTAACGGGACCGGATGAAAGAGATGTAAATCTAACAATCTCACAGATCAATACCCACAAGATCCGTGGTGGTGATACATTTATTGTTGCAGAGGAGAATGATAAATTGCTAGAAAATGCCCGCATGAATCCCCATGATGAAGGTTATTACGGTTGGGGATATATTATTCTACCTAGAACAGGTGATTCATTGATGACAACATTCTCTTCTACTATAGTTCTTCAATTGTTAGCATTGAAAATGAGTATAAAAAAAATGGGATATTTGGATAGATTGAGTATCAAAGACCATGGTGTTCATCCTGATGTGCCGAAGAATGTTTCAAAATCAATAACTGTTGATTAAAAGTAAGTTGGATAACTAATTGGAAATGGAGTGTTAATTATGCGAATTGGATATGGCTATGATGTTCATAAATTGTTAGAGAATCGAAAACTTATATTAGGGGGAGTGAATATTCCCTTTGAAAAAGGATTACTTGGCCACTCAGATGCTGATGTTCTCATTCATGCAGTTATTGATGCTATTTTAGGCGCACTTGCTAAAGGTGATATCGGAATGCTTTTCCCAGACACAGATGAAAATTACAAAGATATCGATAGCAGGATATTACTAAAAAAAACTTATGAAATAATGCAAGATTCAGGTTATGCAATTGGAAATCTGGATGCAACGATTTGTGCACAGCAACCAAAATTACAAAGCTATATCCATCAAATGAGAGAGAATCTTGCCTCCGATTTGCAAACTGATATTTCCAACATCTCCATTAAGGCAACTACTGAAGAAGGGATAGGATTTATCGGCGAGGGAAAAGGTATCAGTACAGCATCAGCTGTTCTTATTATTAAAATATGAAAAAACCTGAACTACTCATGCCGGTTGGAAATACTGAAGCATTTTATGCTGCTGTAGAAGGTGGAGCTGATGCAGTTTATTTAGGACTCAGACATTTCAATGCACGTAACAGAGCAAAGAATTTCATGATTAACCAGTTACAATCTATTTTAACCGAATCAAGAAAACATGGAATTAAAGTGTATTTAACGCTTAATACATTGATCAAGAATTCCGAGCTTCCAGTTTTACTTGATATTCTATATCAAGTTTCTCAAACTTCTCTATCGTCAATAATAATCCAGGATTGGGGAGTATATTATCTCGTGCGTAAATTCTTTCCTGATATCACCCTTCACGCCAGTACACAAATGGCGTTTCATAACTCAATTGGAACCGAATTCGCTAAGATGAAAAACTTTGAACGTGTGATCATGGCGAGAGAACTGACACTAGAAGAATTGAAAATAATCAGCCAAAAAAGAAGAATCGAGTTAGAAATATTTACACATGGGGCATTGTGTTATTCCTTTTCCGGTTTGTGTCTTTTCAGTAGCTTTTTAGGTGGAATGAGTGCAAATCGAGGTCAATGTAGACAGCCCTGTAGAAGATCATTCAAATCCGAAGAGAAAGAAGATTATTTCTTTAGTTTGAAGGATAACCAACAGATCGAAATCGTACCGGAACTGATGAAGATTGGAATTTCCTCACTAAAAGTTGAAGGTCGTATGAAATCAGCTGAATATGTTAATCGTGTTGCAAGAGCATATCGTATGGTTATTGATGATCCAAATAAAATAGAACAAGCTAAGCAACTTCTTTCGTATGATATGGGACGAGAGAAAACTTCATATTTCTTAGGAGGAAATGTATCGAACGCCATTACTGAAAATCCATTCGTTGGTATTCATATTGGAGAAATCACACAAGCCAATGGAACAGAATTTTCATTCACAACTTCCGAAGAACTCAAACAAAATTACCGAATTCGTATTCAACCCCAGAATGGAATGGATAGCAAAGCAATAAAGCTAAAAAACGAGTATGGATTTACCGATGTAAAAAATGGCGGAACTGCTAGTCTGAATTTTACACATGAAAGTTTTAAGAAAGGTGATAAAGTGTTTCTAATTGGAGCTCCGACCGAAAAATTCCGTGCAAAATTCCAATTAAACGGTAAAAAGATACAGCTTACTCTTTCAACAAAGAAGAAGCAAAATATCCTTAGCAAAATTGGTTCTGGGAAACAACTACACCGTAACGAATTATTTATTAGGATCAATTCATTACGCTGGTTGCGGAAATTGTATCTGGATAAGTTCGATCAACTTATTTTGAACTTAACTAAAAGTGAATGGCGCTATTTTGATCTAAAATCACCATTTATGAGAAAGAACATCCACAAATTCATAGTTGAGCTTCCAAAGTTCATAGCTGAAAATGATGTAACTTATTATCGTGATCTCTGTTTGAATCTTTCACGACAAGGTATAAAGAATTTTATGCTCAGTCATATTTCACAAAAATTGTTATTACCAAATGGTATTAGATCATCCGTTAATGAAAACGTATATGCACTCAATGATGCTGCAATCCAATTCTTAAAAGAAGATAATACCGCTTTATATATTTATCCATATGAATTTGATTTTGAAAATCTTGTAGCCGGTAAGGATAGAAATGGAATTGTTCCTCTGTATTTTTTTCCTGAGTTATTTCATTCAAGAATGCCGGTTAATATGGGCAAACTCGATTCTGATGGTTATTCACATTTTAAAGATAGGGATCATTCCTTTAGAAAAATCGTGCGTGATGGCGTTACAATCGTTATTCCCGAATTACCGGTTTCACTTTTTCAATACAAAGATGATATTCATAAAAAAGGGTTTCGCCGCTTTCTTATTGATCTATCTTATGAGAAACCTTCTCAAAATATATTTAACAGATTACAGAAAAGATATAAATATTCTGAAGCAGAACAACCAGGTTATGGATTTAATTTTAAGTTAGGATTAAGTT
>JAQICU010000167.1 GCA_027858325.1 Candidatus Cloacimonadota bacterium | reverse complement strand
ACTATATTTTGCGTCAAGAAGAAAAAAATATTTTTTTTGGAAGAATATATTTATTAAATTTGTTATATTAAATGCAATGATCTTGATAACTTTTAAGTTTCAGGTTTTGTTTATCCATTACGTATCTGATTAAATTCATTAAGTGCTTTTTATGTTCGTTATCTTCTAAATTCTCTAAATTCTTTTTTGCTTTCCCACTGTAGATCTTTGCTTGTAAAAGCAGATTAACATCAAATTTTTGGGGTTGTTCATCATCCAGATAATCATCAATAAGTTGATAAGTAATCCCAAAGTTTGTTCCAAATTCTCCCAATGCTGATATCATTGTTTCGTTTGCTCCAGAAATTATTGCACCGCATTTACAGCATGTACTCATTAACTTAGCTGTTTTTGCATCCAAATATGCGATGTATTGTTCAAAATCAGCATAAGGTGAAATAATCTCGTTGATCTCACTTTGACACATCTTTTCCACACACTCGGAAAGGATCCCTGAAATTCGGGGAAACTTGAGATCATTCATTATCAGAAAGGCATGTGAATAAATTAGATCACCAACCAGAACTGCAATCTTGTTATTAAATTTATGGTTCATTGTAATCTGTTCGCGACGATGAGAGGATTCATCTACAATATCATCATGGATTAAAGAAGAATTATGGATTAATTCCAGAGCTGCCGCAAGTTGTATTTCATTCTCAATTTGAGTGTTCTTTTCCACAAGTCCTTTGGAATTTATTGATCTGACAAGACCGGCAGAAAGTAGAACCAGGATGGGACGCAATCTTTTACCGCGAATATCAAAGAAATAATTAAACACATTATGAAGGTCGATTTTGTTATTAGTTACGGAGGAAAGCCTGTTTTTCATTTCAACTTCCAAGAGAGAAAGCTCTTTTTTCAGAAACTCATAAATGTTTTCTAACCAGATATTTACTTCATTTTTCATATTAGTTTATCCAATACATATCCCAGACTGAAGAGAATACCGAAAAGTATATGTAATCCAATTGTTGAAGCATTTGCCGGTAAAAGTTCTGTGACCTTATCGTAGTTTTTTCTAGCTGCGGTTATTGCTTTGAAGCAAACTGGGAAAGTAAAAACTATTATAATTGTGTAAACTGGCAACACTTTCAAAATAATTCCAACTACAACCCAGATATAATTGAAAATCAAGAAAATATAGAAAAGCTTGATTGCTTTGGCTTTCCCAAAAAGCACCACTAAGGTATTCTTTCCGATCTGTTTATCTGCATCATGATCTTGAAATTCATTAATATACAAGATCAACCCAACTAAAATACCAATCGGGATAGATGCAAACATTGGTTGAAAAGCATGAGTTTGAGCCATTACATAATAAGTTCCATAAACGATAAGTGGACCACAGGCGATAACTGTGATGATCTCTCCCAACGCAGTATAGCCAAGTTTGAGAGGTTTAGCAGTATAAAAATATCCAATAAAAAAACCGGCCATACCAATGTATAGAATAACGTTACTTTTAGTTAGTGAATTCAAATATAAACCGATTGCTGCTGCCAAGACAAAACAGATCAATCCTGCACTCAAGATCGCCTTAGGAGATAACTTTTTATCCTGAATGACGCGGGAACCTCCACTGAAGACGTTATGATTCACATTGATCTCATCCAAATTAGATTCGTGATCAAAATAATCATTAACCAGATTTGTACCGGAATGAATAAAGCTCACTCCAGTGGCTGTCAGTATGAATTTCAGTAGTTGAAACTCGCCTGTCAGATTCCAAGCTATTGCAGCACCCAGTATCACCGAGATCAACGAAGCCGTAAGAAATGGTGCTCGTGAAGCTCTAATCCATAATTTTACATTTTCCAATTTCTACTTTTCCCCATTTATTCACTTATGACATACTGAGTTTATCGAAGTACGGAGTAATCTTATTCTGTTCAAACTCTTCGACAAGCTCGGTTGACAGTTTTTAAAACATACGAATAGTTAAGTAAGCGAAATCTCCATAATGATTGGATTAAGATAAACCATTGCGAAGGTCTGCGACCATTTGTTGTTTGAAAGATTTCCAGCATTGTTTGCTCACAAACGAATGCACGATTCGCAAGGTTTCTAAAATTCATCGTAACGGATCATATCTTTTTCAACACCAAGATCATAAAGCATTTTATCAATGGCATTTAGCATTGCAGGAGGTCCGCAGAGGTAATACTCAATATCTTCCGGTTCCACGTGATCATTGAGATAATGTTCTAAAATTGCTTCATGGATAAAACCGGTCATTCCTTCCCACCTGTCTTCCGGTTTTGCATCGGAAAGAGCAATGTGGAAGGTGAAATTGGGAAATTTTTTTTCGAGTTTTCTAAAATCTTCTTCGTAGAAAATTTCTTTTTTAGAACGCGCTCCATACCAGAAAGTTACTTTCCTCTTTGTTTTCATTGTATGGAACAAGTGCAAAATATGAGAACGCATTGGAGCCATTCCGGCACCTCCCCCGATATACATCATTTCGGAATCAGATTCATTTATAAAGAACTCTCCATAAGGGCCGGAAATGGTAACTTTATCTCCCTGTTTTTTACTGAAAATATATGATGAAGATATTCCAGCAGGAACTTTCTGCAAAATATTTTTTTTGTGATCCCAGGGCGGAGTAGCAATGCGAACATTCAACATCACGATATTACCTTCTTGGGGATGATTAGCCATAGAATAAGCTCTCGTAATATTTTCCGTATTTCTGTTCTCCAAGTCTAATGCTTTTATCCTTTTCCAATCTTCCCGGTATTTTTTTTCTATATCAAAATCATCATTAAAATTAATGTGATAATGGGGAACTTCTAGTTGAACGTATCCACCCGGTTTGAAATCTAGAGATTCACCTTCAGGAAGTTTAACAACAAATTCTTTGATGAAAGTAGCAACATTATCATTGGAAACAACTTCACATTCCCATTTTTTAGTAGAGAAGACTTCTTCGGGAACTTTTATTTCCATATCTTCCCTAACTTTTACCTGGCATGTAAGCCGCCAATTATCTTTTGCCTTTTTCCTATTTATAAAAATTTCTTCTGTAGGAAGTAGATCACCGCCACCGGTAATTACCTGACATGTGCAATACCCACACGTTCCTCCACCGCCGCAAGCTGACGGAATCAGGATTTCATTTTCAATAAGTGTATTAAGAAGTGTTCCGCCTGTTTCCACTTCTTTTGCATTAACTACATCATTATTTATATTCAGTTTCACGACACCATGTTTTACAAGGAATTTTTCTGAAATAACGATAGTTAGCGTTAATAAGATAATTATCGCGACTATCATTGAAATTCCACTGAATATTATTAACATTTTTTCTCCGTAATCTTGCCACCAAGACACAAAGTCACAAGGGATAAATCCCAGAGTGTAAATGTAATCTTGTTTTTATTTCTATTTTCCTTCATCATAATCATTCCATGTACGATATTGGATATTCATCTTATTAATTTTTGCTTACAAGCGGTACATGCTTCGCTGCAGGAAACATTATTCTTCTTATTTTTCTTTAGAATAAAAGCAATTCCCATAATCCCAATAAAAAATGTAAAAGCAACTATTCCAACAATAACTGTCATCATTCAGTTCTCCTTTAAATATTTATGCCTGAGAAGGTCATAAATGCCATTGCTATCATACCTGTCAGCAACATCGTTATACCAAGACCACGAAGAGGTTTCGGGACATTAGAATATTTCAGTTTCTCTCTGATCGCTGCCATTGCGATAATCGCCAACATCCAACCAATCCCGGATGAAATTCCAAAAACTGTGGATTGACCCAGAGTATATTTTCGCTCGATCATAAACAAAGCTACACCCAAAATGGCACAATTTACAGTTATCAACGGCAGAAAAATTCCCAGAGCTGTATAGAGTTTCATTGAGATTTTTTCTATAACCATTTCAGCAATCTGCACCATCGCTGCGATAACTGCAATAAAAGCGATAAAGTTCAAATAACTAAGATCAACTTCGCTGAATTGTGGACCAAGCCAGGAAAGTGCTCCAGCTTTCAATAAATACTCATGTACCAGCCAATTTACCGGAGTTGTGATAGCCATAACGAATACAACAGCAAAACCTAATCCAATAGCTGTTGTAACTTTTTTGGAAACTGCCAGAAATGAACACATTCCTAAAAAATAGGCAAGCAAAATATTTTCTACAAAGACAGATTTTATACCTAAACTAATCATTTCTAACATAATTTATATTCCTCGTCCATTCCAACCATTTCGAAGATTTAAATGAAAGAAATTACCTGTTGAAAACCACTTGCAAGATTTCTTTTTTTCTTGTATCATTGGACACTCATTGTTTGTTATTGAAGATTCCATCTATTCTTCCTCATAATGCCCGGTAACAGCACGTTGAAACCAGACGATCAAACCTAATAATATAAATGCTCCTGGAGCCAGAACCATAAGTCCGTTATTTTCATAACCTGCATTATAAAGGGATTGTGGAATAACAGAATATCCCATTAAAGTTCCCGCTCCGAGAATTTCTCGACCAGCTCCTACTGCTACTAAGATCAGAGAATATCCTATCCCGTTTCCAAATCCATCCAAAATTGACGGAAGCGGTTTATTGATGAGAGCAAATCCTTCCAACCTGCCCAGCACAATACAATTAGTTATAATGAGACCGACAAAAACAGATAGCTGTTTGGAAACATCAAATAAATAGGCTCGTAAAATCTGATCGACCAAGATCACCATCGTGGCAATAATGGTCATTTCTACTATGATCCTGATCTTTTTGGGAATGAATGAACGTATGAGCGAAACAATCAGATTTGACATAGTAATGATCACCGTAACTGCAATTCCCATAACCAGAGACGGTTTCAATTGAGTTGTTACGGCGAGAGCAGAACAAATTCCTAATACCTGTATCGTTACAGGATTATTATGAATGATCGGTTCAAATAAAGTTTTTTTATTCGACATAGGTAATTGTCTCCTTTCGAACGGTTTCTTTACGAATGTTTCGCAAATAATTTTCGTATTTTAATAAATCTTTCAAAAGCAAATCCATCACTCCATCGCTTGTTTTTGTGGCTCCGGAAATTCCTGCAACTTCGTGTATTATGTTTGGTGAATCGGATTCTGGTTCCAATTTTAGGATTTTGATCGCAACCAGATTATCGTCTTTATCCCAGATCTCTTTCCCAATAAATTTATTTTGAAAACTCTCCGATCCTACTTCCGAGCCAAGCCCAGGAGTTTCTGCCTGTTTATAAAAAGTGATTCCTAAAATTTTATTCACATCGGGTTCTAAGGCTAAATAACCGTACATTGTGCTCCACAATCCTTTCCCGATTATCGGAATGCAATAAGCAGAGATATCAGCTCCATACTTTTTAACATAAACCGGATATAACCTTTCATTCTCAGGTTTCGTATCCTCTTTTTCAGGATCAACATCTTCAACTGAAATTCCTTCGGGTAATTCGACTATCTCTCCAAAATTATTCACAACATAACTTTCTATATTAGTGTTATAAGATTTCAGAATTTCCTGCTGAGACATCTTTTCATTTTCAAGCAATTTAACTGCTTTCAGGATATTTTTCTTCATATCCACTTCGACATTTGTCTGCTGCTTTTCCTTTAAAAGGTATGCAGCTGATGAAAGCAACCCAGCACAAATGATCGTTACGATCGTGATAAAAATAAAAGTATAGAGGTTACTGTGACGCATATCTCAACCTCCTCTTTTTATTTGCCTGCACCACGAAGTGATCTATCAGTGGAGCAAAAGTATTCATAAGTAATATAGCTAACATCATTCCTTCAGGATAAGCGGGATTCAAAGTTCGCACTAATATTGCAAGAACTCCAACCAGGAATCCGAAGACATATTTTCCTTTATTAGTACTACAAGAAGAAACGGGATCCGTAGCCATAAATACTGCACCAAAAGCAAAACCACCCATCACAAAATGATAATGAGCAGGAAGTGCAAAGATATGAGTTGGATCAGGGGCAAAATGGTTTAAAATTGTGCTCATGGCAAATCCAC
>JAQICU010000153.1 GCA_027858325.1 Candidatus Cloacimonadota bacterium | reverse complement strand
TAACCTCCTTGTCTTTATCCAGTTTCTATACTAAATAATGTTTATAAATCAATTTCAGAGTTGACTACTAATTTCTGATTTATAAATATATCATTTGGAAGTCAGCATAGAAATCATTAAGCACATAAATGAGGTAATGCAATGATCCGAATATATTTAGATTGGAATGTTATCAGTAATCTAAAAAAAACTGAATTTCAAGATGTTTACAATTTTATAAAAAAGCACAAAGATAAGTTATTGTTTCCATATTCTCCTGCTCATTTTAATGATTTAATGAAAAGTTATTCACCTGAAAATGAATTTTTTGAAATGGATTTAGAAACATTAAATTACCTCTCAGGAAAACACTTAATTCGATGGGAAGAGACTAGTGTAAAACCATTATTTGGTACACCTAAAGAATATTTTGAAAATGAAAAAGATAAAGAAGATATTTTTTCATTAATGGATATTGATAAAATATTCAATGATCTTAATGTTGCAACAAATGAAATTGGATTAGGAGATTTCGGTGAAATCGTAAAAGGACTTTATCAAATACAACCATCTGGTGTTGATATCACACCTGAAAATGAAAAAGTAGTTAAGAAAATGTTTCCAAATTTAAAACCAAATTCTTCAATGTGGGATTTCATGAAAGATATGGGACAGTTTTCAAAGAACTTGCTTCAAGATAGAGATTATTATAAAGATTTTAGAAAAACATCGAAAGAGCAAGGTCTTAAACTAAAAAATAATCATGGTAATTGGACTTATGATGAGGTCATAAAAAATATTGATGATTTTTTAGGTAATTTTAATACTAAAATGACATATTTAGATTATGTAAAAACCGTGTTTAAATTTAGAGAAAAACCAATGACAGATTATGAGTATTACACAACCGCATATCTAATGCTTGATATGATTGGCTATAAATCTGACAAATTACCCAAAGTCACTGATAATATGCAAAATATTCAGACAGATGGAGAACATTCATTTTATGGTGCACATTGTGATTTTTTTGTAGCAATGGATAAAAAGCTTCGAATTAAATCAAAAGTTCTTTATAATGAATTCAATGTCCCAACAAAAATTATTGAGCCTGAACAATTAATCTCAGAATTAAAGAAAATATTATATATTCCTTCTAAAGAACATAATTTCTTAAAAGAAGTTTTAACCTTTTGTTCCGAAGAAAATTTAATAAAGTCATATCCGAAAGCAGATGATGATGAAGTAGAAACATTCATTTTTAAGCTACCTTCATTTTATTTTAATTTTTTTAATTATTTAGTTTTAAGAAATTATCAAGACAAAGGATCATTAATATTCACGTTCAAAAAAGTATTTAAAAATTTCTCGCGATTTATTTATTATACTGAGTCAGAAATGCTAATTAATTCTATCGTAAAAGTATTTGGTTACAATAATGATCAAGAGCTTAACAAAAAAAAGAAAGAATTTGTTTATGAGGACAATGATACTTCATTTGATTGGAGTTTTGACCAAGGATTTGTAAAATTGATTAAAGATGAAGAAACTAAAAGGCCATTACTAAATATTATTATTTCAACAGATGTCTTAACAAAAGAAAGTTAATGTGCTACTAACAAGCTTGTCAGCAGGTAGGTTGGTCAGTGCTCTTTGTTTGAATCTTGCGATTCAAACGGCTGGTCGGTTTGTTTTTGGCGTGATCCGGCAGCTGCCGGATTCCCGCCGCACGCTTAACACACGCAGAACATTAACCAACATTCCGCTTCGCACTCAGGTACTTAGGTACTTTCACATTTCACATACTTCCTCTCTCTTTTCATTTATTTCTTGACCTAATATATGGATTATTCATTTGAAATATTATTGGAGAAATTGATAATGATGAAGAGAATATAGATTCTATTGTAAAAGAATAATGAGTATTAATAAAACTATATAAGGAGTTAAAATGAAAATAACAATGATTCTGGTTTTGGTAGGTCTTTTTTGCGGTCTTCATGCTGCCTATCTAACAAACCTACCGACAACAGTTTTTCAAACAGATGGTGAAGAACTAAACCTTTTTGCCAGCGGCGATGAATTTTATAACTGGCTGCATGATGAAAATGGATTTACCATCATTCAAAGCCAGACGGATGGTGATTTCTACTACGCAGCCCGCGAAAGAAGCGATTTGAAGCCATCCGGTTTCAAAGTCGGCAGTATAAATCCATCGGAACAAGGTTTTACTCCCTGGCTGAAAATCGATTCAAATCTTATCCGGCAGCGCAGAGAAGAATTCCAGCAAACCATGCCGCAAAGAATTGAACGTACCAGCCGGAGTGTTTTAAACAATATTTCTGTTTTCATACGGTTCAGCGATCAGGAAGAATTCCCAGAACCGCGCAGCTTCTATGAAGAAAGATTCAATAATATTGATCCCGGTGCTATTTCACTACAAAACTATTCTGCTGAAGTAAGTTACGACAAGCTTACATTGCCAACTTATATCTATCCTGACAGTCCGCCTGATATTATGGTTTCCTATCAAGACGAGTATCCCCGTGCCTATTATTCTCCCTACAATGCGGTCACTAATCCATTGGGCTACACAAGCTATCAGCGTACAGAACGGGAGCATACACTTCTGATGAATGCAGTAAATGCTATAGCTTCTCAAGTCCCAGTTGGGTTAGATATTGATTATAATAATGACGGATTTGTTGATAACCTCTGCTTTGTGATCCGAGGTCCTCACGATGCTTGGGCAACGCTGCTCTGGGCTCACCGCTGGGGTCTCTATTCAGAAGATGTATTTATAAATGATAAGCAGGTTTATGACTACACTTTCCAACCTGAAAATCAGAATACTGTCAGAATCCTAGCTCATGAAATGTTCCACGCACTGGGTGCTCCCGATCTTTATCATTACGATTTTGACGGTATAGCACCGGTTGGACCCTGGGATATCATGGAAAGCGGTTTTGTGCATATGGGTGCGCACATGAAATTTAAATACGGCGCCTGGATAGAGGATATTCCAGAGATCACAACTTCGGGATTGTATACATTGAACCCGTTGACCAGCGCAACTAATAATTCTTTTCGCATAGCTTCACCCAATTCTTCCAGTCAGTATTTTGTACTGGAATACCGTAAGAATGATATTGAGTATTTCGACCGTAATGTACCCGGTTCGGGGCTTTTGGTCTATCGTATCAACGCTTATGAAAATGGAAATGCCAGCGGTCCCCCCGATGAGGTTTACATTTTCCGTAAAGATGGTTCTGTAAGCCTGAATGGTTCTATCGCAGATGCTTATCTTGGTAGTGATATCGGCAGAACGAGTATCAATGACTACACGAATCCACGAGTTTACCTGAATAACGGTTCCAACGGCGGTATTAATATTTATCAAATTGGAGCTGCTGGAGAAACCATCGAATTTTACGTGGATTTCGATTTGTCTAATCTGCCGCCAATCGTTCATTTTGATAGCCCTATCAGCGAAGGATTCTATCCTGTTGGTGAATTGCAATTCCTGATGGAAGTAGAGGAAACTGACCGCGATATCCAATCGGTAGATCTATACATAGATGATATTCTCGAGCAAACTTACTATTCTCCTCCTTATACTTTTACTTGGAACACATCAGCATCTGATATTGGCAGACATTATGTAAAAGCTGAAGTATTCGATACTGATGGTTTGTCTTCATCCGACGAAATAATGGTCAATATTGTTGATCCTTCTATTCCCAACGAATTTGCCTGGTTTACTGATGTACCGGTTTACATTACTTTTGGCAGAGGCTCAATTCCTATCAAAGTTGGAGTTGATTTCAGCCTGGGAGAGACTGAGTATAATGTAACTCAGATTGCCGTAAATATCGAGCAGGATCCGTACGGATTAGCACCTGTTCCGGGAGAAGTATACTGCACTGTGAATCAAATGATTGACGGTCAGGTTTCCACGAATGTTCTGGTTGATTTAGGAACTTTTATCACACCTATGAACGGACGATATTATCATGATATACAAAGCACAATTCCTATATCCGGTGATGTGGTTCTGATAATGGATATCAGCAGCTATCAAAACATTCTATTTGATACTCAAGGTGTGACAGGACATAGTTGGCTCACAGAACCAGATCGCCCCTGGGTAGACGCCATTTCACGCGGGATCATTGGAGCAGCTGATGTTTCAATGACTCTGATTTCTGCTGGAACTGATGTGAATGATATTCCAAACTTAACTCCTATTGCTTTGCATCAGAACTATCCTAATCCATTCAATCCAACAACAACAATTTCATTCTCAATTCCGGATGAAAGCAAAATCGATCTAATCGTTTACAATATCAAAGGTCAGAAAGTGAAAACTCTTGTAAACGATAATGTAGACAGAGGTAATCATTCTGTTGTTTGGAATGGTGTTGATGAATCCGAGAAGAAAGTTGCATCAGGAATATATTTCTACAAGCTGAATGTAAATAACAAAACTGAAATTATGAGGAAGTGTTTACTGTTGAAATAAAAAAGATACTGCTAACACTGTTATGCCACGCTTGACAGCGTGGCATAACCAAAACATTAAACAACCTTCCGCTTTGCACTCAGGTACTCAGCTGCTTTCACTCATCTCATTTCACTTCCACTTTTTCCCTCTACCTTCATTTATTTCTTGACCTAATTCATTAAGTATTCTTATGAAATATTATTGGAGAATTTATAATGATAAAAAGAAGAGAAACCAGAACTATTCAAGTTGGCAATGTAGCTATAGGTGGCGATAATCCAATTTCTATACAATCTATGACCACCACTAAAACGGCAGATGTAAAAGCTACAGTTCAACAGATAAAGGAACTGGCAATTGCCGGTTGTGATATTGTACGTGTTGCTGTTCCTGTTCTAGCTTCAGCCAAAGCGATACAACATATCAAACAACAAATTTCAATTCCAATTATCGCAGATATTCACTTTGACTATAAACTTGCAATTGCTTCAATCAAAGCTGGTGCAGACGGGTTGCGATTGAATCCGGGCAATATTGGTAGTGAGCAGAATGTGTTAAAAGTTGTGGATGCTGCCAGAGATAAGAAAATTCCTATTCGTATCGGTGTGAATAGCGGTTCTCTTTCCAAAGAAAAATTAAAGAAATACGGAGTTTCTGCACAAGGTATTGTGGAAAGTGCTTTGGAACATGTTGCCATTCTGGAAAAGGTAAATTACCATGAGATCAAGATCTCTGTGAAGGCATCTTCAGTACCGTTAACAATTGAATCATATAAATTACTTTCTTCCAAAACAGATTTTCCACTTCATCTCGGAGTAACCGAAGCTGGAACAGAATTTATTGGAACTATCAAATCTTCGATTGGTATCGGCTCTCTATTAGCACAGGGAATTGGCGATACTCTCCGAATTTCGTTAACTGCCGATCCGGTAAAAGAGATCGTGGTTGGAAAAGAAATTCTAAAATCACTGCATCTTCGCACTGGTTTGGAAATTATCTCCTGCCCCACTTGCGGCAGAACGGATATTGATATTATCTCACTGGCAAAAAGGGTGGAAGATGCTTTGCAAAAATATGCCGATACGGATCTTTCAGTTGCCGTAATGGGCTGCATCGTGAATGGTCCGGGAGAAGCACGTATAGCTGATTTTGGCATTGCCGGGGGCAAACATGAAGGACTGCTTTTTAAGAAAGGTGAGATCTTGCGCAAAGTTAAGGAAGAGGAATTAGTTCCCCAACTTATTAAACTCATTGAAGAGAATGTTGAAATTTAAACTTTTCTGGTTATTACTTTTATTCTGTACAAGATTAAATGCTGAACTCACAATTGGTGAGATAACATTTGTGGGAAATCAGCTTATCTCAGACAAAGATCTTGTAACTGCCATCTCATCAAGCACTGGAAGTGTATTCAATCAAAAACTCTTAAATAAAGATACAGAACACATCTCCGAATATTATTCCAACAAAGGGTTATTTAATATTAAAGTTTATGCCCCCCAAATTATCACAAATTCACCCACCAGAATTGACGTGATCTTCCAAATAAAAGAATTTAGTGAGATATTAGTAACAAATTTAAAGTTCACAGGAAACAGTTACATCACCGATTCCAAATTATCTTCAATACTTCCTAATCGGGAATTAACCTTATTGGAACTTGCCGGAACGCTTAGAATCTTAGTTGAATATTATGCTGATAACGGCTTTCTTTATGCAGATGTAAAACTTGATAGTCTCTTAAATAAAAATGAGCAATTTACTGCTTTTCTCAAAATTGATGAAGGCAAATTCTGTCAGTTTACAAAGTATAAATTCAATGGTAATAAAACCACCCGTGATGAAACTCTGATCAGGATTTCACGACTGGAAGGGATCGATAATATTACTCCAGCTATCCTGCAACAAGCAGCAAATAATATTCGTAAGAAAAGATATATTAAAAACTGCGATCTGATACCGCTAGATCACAGAAAATTACTTTTCCAGGTGGAAGAAGACCGCATGAGTTTGATCTCTGGTATCCTGGGTTATGATAATTCTAAGGAAGGTACGAACAGAGTTACCGGTTGGGTCGATCTTGAGTTTATGAACCTGTATGGAACAGATCGCTCTCTTGCGCTTAACTGGCAGCATCTTTCTGCTGATATTAGTTCCATTGAACTCAAATATCATGAATCAGGCATATCACGTTATCCGATTAATGCTGATCTAACGGTTTTCCGCCAAGAAGTAGATTCAACCTACATTAAATCCAAATTTGAAAGTGAAATTTATTATTACGATCTCTACAATCGTTATGGTTTATTTTTTGGCATGGAAGACATATTCCCTGGCAGCGGAGAGCCAGCTACGATAGAAAAATCTTCCTTTAAAAAACTGGGTGTATTATGGAATATAACAGCTCTGGATAATATTCTCAATCCATCTTCGGGTATAGAAATCTACTTAAAATATTATTACATTTTTAATACTATAGATGGGAAAGATCTTCGTAAACAAGCGGTTGAGATAAAATGGGCAAAATATTTTGATCTTAGAAAGAATTTTGTACTTGGATTTGATGTTAATGCTAATGTGATCGAGAACAAACTACTCACGGAATTTGAGGTTTTCGATTTGGGTGGTGCAAAAAGTCTGCGCGGTTTTAATGAAAATGTATTTTCCGGTTTCCGTGTTGGCTGGTCTGACATTGAATTGCGATATCTGTTTGGACAGAATTCAAGACTTTTCACTTTTGGTGCTTATGGTGATGTTGAGAATCAGGATTACAAATACAGCGATCTTTTTAGTTTTGGCTTTGGTCTTCGTACTCAAACAAAGATGGGTCTGGTTGGTATTGACTATGGTTTAGGAATTCAAAAGGGAGAAATGAGAAATCCTCTTGACGGAATTATTCATATCGGTATAGAAACGGGATTGTAAATAAAATTAGGAATTAGGAATGTGAAGTTATTTAAATTATTGTTTTAAAATTTGTTAATATTATTAAGGAGGTATAATGGAACGCAGTAGTCATATTAAAGTTGGTGTATATGTTGATGTTTCCAACATTGCACAAAATGGCGGATACGGAATGCAGTATGATATATTAAGAACATTCGCCTGCAGGAATAATGGTGTTGCAATGCGTTTGAATGCTTATGTTGCCTATGATGAAGAGATGGCAGAAAGAAATCCTGAGTATAAGAAAAAATCAGAGAATTTTCATTCTATCTTACGTGATTTTGGTTATAAAGTTATAGTTAAAAAGGTTAAGTGGTATAAGGATGAACATGGTGTACGTTATGGTAAATCAAATGCTGATCTAGATATGGCTGTAGATGCATTGAGCCAGTCAGAAAGATTAGATTATGTATTATTAGTTACAGGAGATGGAGATTTTGTTCAGGTTGTACGCGCTCTGCAGAGCAAGGGTTGTC
>JAQICU010000107.1 GCA_027858325.1 Candidatus Cloacimonadota bacterium | reverse complement strand
GAAATTCCAAGTGGTCATGTTTTAATATCAATTAAAACTATAAAGATGATATAAGAATCAGTCCCGACAAACATTAGAACATTATTATTAACAAATATTTTGACATTTAGGGTCGCAATTTTATTTTATTTTTGTAGAAAATGGAGGTAAATCGTGGAAAAAGTATTTCATCCCAGAATTAAAATTTGCTGTATCAGCAGCTTGGAAGAAGCAAAAATGGCAATTAATGCTGGTACTTCTGCCTTAGGTCTTGTCTCTGAAATGCCAAGTGGTCCTGGTGTAATATCAATGAAAACGATAAAGTTGATCGCAGCATCAGTCCCCCCACCCATTGCTACATTTTTATTAACTTCCAAGCAGGATGTAAATGATATAATTGAACAGCACAAATATTGCCGGACTAACACGATTCAGATATGCGATTCTTTAACAGTCGGAACACATAGAGACATTAAAGATGCTCTTCCCGGAATTGCCATTGTGCAAGTGATTCATGTAACAGGAGAAGAGAGTATAACCGAAGTATTGTCTATACAAAATGATGTTGATGCAATTCTATTGGATTCGGGTGATCAATCTAAACAGGTTAAAGAATTAGGTGGAACAGGCAGAACACACAATTGGGAAATAAGTAACATAATTAGAGAAAAGCTGGATATTCCAATTTTTCTTGCAGGTGGGATAAAACCTGATAATATAGCTTTAGCAATAAACCGAGTTCACCCTTTTGGAATTGATCTTTGCAGCGGTGTGAGAACGGATGGCAAACTTGATGAGATCAAATTATCTAAGTTATTCAACAACATAAAAAGGAGCTAAACATGAAATATATTGGAGCCCATGTAAGCGCAGCCGGTGGAGTTGAAAATGCACCACTCAATGCTAAAGCGATCGGGGCAAAAGCATTTGCTCTTTTTACTAAAAATCAGAGACAATGGTTTTCTAATCCACTTACAGAAGAGAATATAAAACTGTTCAAAGACAATTGCAAAAAGGAAGGATTTCTACCAGAACACATTCTGCCTCACGATAGCTACCTCATAAATCTCGGTCATCCGGAAAGTGCTAAACTTATCAAATCCCAAAAAGCATTTATAGATGAACTTCAACGCTGTGAACAACTTGGTCTTAAATATTTAAACTTCCATCCAGGAACTCATTTAGGCCAATATTCCGAAGAAGAGTGTCTGCAAACAATCTCCGATTCCATAAACTGGGCACTTTCGGAAACAGAATTTGTTACAGCAGTTATAGAAAACACTGCCGGACAGGGCAACAGCGTTGGTTATAAGTTTGAACATTTAGCTCAGATTATTGATAAGGTTAACAATAAATCTCGTGTTGGTGTTTGCATCGATACATGTCATGCTTATACATCGGGATATGATCTGCGAAATGATGAAGCTTTTCATGCAACTTTCAAACAGTTTGAAAAACTTGTAGGATTCCAATATTTAAAGGGTATGCACATTAATGACAGCAAAAAAGAATTGGGAACGCGGGTTGACAGGCACGAAAGTATTGGGAAGGGATTCATTGGATTGGATTCGTTTAAGTTCTTGATGAATGATAGCAGATTCGATGATATTCCTTTAATTTTGGAAACACCAAATTCTGAGATATGGACTGATGAGATAGAATTGCTGTATAGTTTAATCTTGTAGGGACGATTACCCTTAATGTCCGCTTAATTAGGTGATTCTTCTTTTTTGTGTAATACATCTCCACGACTGAAGTCATGGGCTATTAATTTATTTCGGATGCAGCCCACGATTTCAATCGTGGGTGCAAATAAAACATTTACTAAAACGGTCAATTCGGGGAATTGACCCTACATTGTTTTGCTTTGAGTCTGTGCAAATCAGTATTTGACTCTTTCAGGGTTGAAAAGGTAAGACATAAAAGAAACCTTGAAAAGGTTAACTTTTAAGAATTCTTGAAAGAAGTCTTTTCAAGGTTTTGTTATCTATTCAAATATTGCTTCTACAAATTCATTTATATCGAAATCACGCAGATCGTTGTAGGTTTCCCCTACTCCGATAAGTTTTACGGGAATATCAAGCTGATGCTTTATCCCTATAACGATCCCGCCTTTGGCTGTTCCATCCAATTTTGTAAGTACCAGACCTGACAGATCAGTTGCTTTATTAAATAACTCAGCCTGAGTAATTGCATTTTGGCCGGTAGTTGCATCCACCACAAGCAATGTTTCATGCGGAGCATCGGGAACAATCTTTTTAATAGTTCGTTTGATCTTGGAAAGTTCGTTCATTAAATTTATTTTTGTATGCTGTCTTCCGGCTGTATCAATAAGCACTACATCATATTTTTTGCTCACAGCTTTCATCATTCCATCATACACAACGGATGAAGGATCACTTCCTTCCTGCTGTCTCATAACATCTGCACCTGTTCTTTCTGCCCAGATCTCTAGTTGATCAATCGCAGCAGCCCGAAATGTATCTCCGGCAACCATGAGCACACTCTTACCACTTTTAGTAAAACGTTTAGCCAATTTTGCGATCGTTGTGGTTTTACCTACTCCATTCACACCGGTGAAAAGGACAACGAATGGTTTAGCATTTTTATATTGCAGATGGTCAGTTTCTCTGCCGTAATCTTTAAGGAGCAATTCACGGATTATCTCTTCCAGATGTTTTTGGACCTCATCTGCTGCTGTTATTTTCTGAAGTTTGATCTCATCTTTTAAACTGTTAATTATATCACAGCTTGTTTGCACTCCGATATCTGCCTGAAGCAGCATCTCTTCCAGGTCATCCATCAAATCATTATCCACTTTGCCACGCAGATTGACTATCTCTGCCATCTTCCCTAGTAAACCGTTCTTTGTTTTTGCCAGTTTAGCTTTTAAATTTTCCGGTTTTGTATCAATCTGGATGCCAGCATTTTTCTTTTTATTTTTGACAACTAGGATGATCACTGCACAAATAATAACAAATAATGCAGCTGCAATATAAATGATCTGATTTGTATCCATTAAATACCCCAAATTAATTTAGGTTGATAATAAAAAAGGCAGACATAAATTATGCCTGCCAATTCTATATATAAGTGGTTATTTTTTTTCTTTTAGTTCTGCTTTGTTAGTATTGAAATATGCAGATATGCGAGCTTTTCTCCTGGAAGCAGTTCTTTTGTGAATAACGTGATTTTTAGCAGCTTTATCCAATTGTGAGTATACTTCTGTTAAGATCTTTTCTTTTTCTTCAATAGAAATATCACTTTTCATTTTCTTAGATAATGAATTGATCGTCATTTTTACATAATGATTACCAACTGAACGCTTCTTCTCTTGTCTAAGTCTTTTTTCGCAAGACACATGATTCGGCATTTATTCCTCCATCTTTATAATTTTCGAAGTCAGAAAAAGTTAGCGGTATTTTCTGTCAAAATATTTATTATTTTTATTCAGGTTTTTTTACTGCATCTGGTCATATTTCATTTTGAAATCTCTTATACCAATAAATACTGAATCAATAAGTTTTTCCTGATATGAACTGTTTATCAATTTTTTCTCTTCTTCCTTATTAGAAATGAATCCGAATTCCAGCAATACAGACGGCATGAAAGCACCCCGCAAAACATAGAAGTTTGCCTGTTTAACCCCCCTGTCATACGCTTCTGTAGCACTAACTAATGAAGATTGGAGATTTGCTCCCAAATTATAACTCTCTTCCAAGTGCTCGCTCTGAGCCATATCAGCTAATATGAAGGCAAGATCATCATATTTTTTAACAGCTTCCTGCCCGCCTTCATATTCATACACAACCTGATTTTCCATAGCTTCCACAGCTCTGGCTTCATCTGTTTTAGCTGTTGAAAGATAGTAAACTTCAATGCCATCAATTTCGGATTTGCGGTGAGCATTGCAATGAAGAGAAATAAATAGGTCAGCATTGTTTTCATTAGCAAATTTTGTTCGTTGTTGAAGCGATACAAATTCATCTTTATCACGTGAAAGCAGGACTTCCACATCCAACTGCTGTTCTAATTTCTTCTTTAATTTTAAGGCGAGTTCCAACACTATTTCTTTTTCAAAATTTTTCTTGGAAAACCCAACAGCGCCCGGGTCTTTCCCACCATGTCCTGGATCCAGTACTATTCTTTTAATTGAATTATCTATCGGGGCTTTTGCCTTCAGTTTATCTGCTTCCCATGAGATCCAGTTGTTGAATATTTGTGGAAGAATATTTGTAAGAAATGCTACCGGCAAGAAGTATTTTCCTTCCTGCTGAATAATTTCATGTGTCATATTAAAGTAATCTGAACCGTATTGCAATAATGAGGAATCCAATAAAAAAATCAACTGCTCACCATAGATATTCACATTTAATCTTTGATCCAGAAGATCATCAGAGATGTTAGCTTTGAATGTCTTATTCAACTCAAAAACATTAAAATACTCAATACTGGAGATATTGGATGTTTTTATTGTCTCCGGTGATAATGAACTATTATATTCTACTGTAATATCGCCATAAATATTATTTAATATAATTAAAATAATACTTATAAAAAATATTTGGATACATGATATTTTCAACAATCCTCCATACATTAACCCCTGGGAGTAAGCCGATTAAGATAATTAATAATATTATCAAAATGTTTTTTATATTTAAATTCCATCTTACACATTCTTAAGTAATTGAGATAACTCAAGAT
>JAQICU010000048.1 GCA_027858325.1 Candidatus Cloacimonadota bacterium | reverse complement strand
GTATGATAAAACCTACAAATTTATTTTTTATAGCATGTATAGGGTATTCAAGTTGATGTTTTTCGATTGGAAATGGATAATTGTCATAAATACTTGAGAATTGCACTTTTTCGATTTTTCCAACAGGCATATAATATGTATCTACATAAATTGAATCTAAAATAGAGATATTTTCGTTTGGATTTGATTCATGCTGTAGATTATTCTTAATTGGATAGTTTATACCACAATTTACTAACAAAATCACAGGAATAAATAATAGAACTACTTTCATCTTTTCTCCAGATTATTTCGTTAAAAGCATTTCTTCTTTCTGTTTACTTTTTATCACAACCGAAACTTCATTTGGAACACAGATAATAGGGAAGCTGTTACTCCATCCTTGTTTCACGCAATATTGATTTTGGCAGGTTGATTCTTTCATCCGCACTTTCCCATCTTTTATTTCAACAACGATTCCTTTTTCAATTTCAATTATTCTATCTTTATCAAGTGGAACAGAAATTACGAACTTATTGTGATAGCTGATCTCAGCCTGTTTTGCTGAAATATCATCCTTGATGAGAACAAGCATGAATACAGCGATTGTTAGAAGGAAGAATATTAGAATTATATCAGCAGTTGTGAATATTTTACGAAGATCACGGAACATTAAAATTCACCGTAAATAATATGACCGCAGGATGGACACTTTCCATCTATTATATCATTTTTCAAAGGATGATCTCTGCAAATAAGCAGATGATCACAGTTTGGACAATAAGTATTTCTCTCGGTAACAATGTTTCCAAGATAAACATAGTTTAGTTTTTGTTCAGCAATTTGTTTTGCCATTTCCAAAGTGGAAACAGATGTTGGAGGATTCTCCATCTTATAAGTTGGATAGTAACGAGAGAAATGAAGTGGAATTTCATTATTAACACTCGCAACAAAATCTACGAGATCATTAATTTGTTCTTCCGAATCATTTTCATCTGTGATAATTAGATTTGTTATTTCTACATGGCATTGTTTTGAAGCAGTTTTTATTGTTTCCAACACTGGCTGTAGTGAACCATTACAGATATTATTATAGAATTTCTCATCGAATGCTTTCAGATCAATGTTCATAGCATCAATGTAGGGAAGAAGTTCCTTTAATGGTTCTTGATTAATGAAACCATTTGTTACCATCACGGTTTTAATACCATTCTCTTTTAACAATTTGGAAGAATCGAGCATAAATTCAAACCAGGTTGTTGGTTCAGTGTAAGTAAATGCCACAAAATCGCAAAGATGCAATTTACACAGATCAAGCAATTTACCTGGAGTTATTATTGTAGTTGGCACTTCAAGCTGACTTGATTGATAATTCTGACAAAATTTACAAGAGAAGTTACAGGAATTCGGACCTATTGAAAGAATGCTCTTACCCGGATGAAAATGATATAATGGCTTTTTCTCCATTGGATCTATACTGATGGAAATAGTTTTTCCATAATTTATTGAATAAAGAATACCATCAATATTCTTACGTGCTCTACAGATTCCAATATTCCCGGATGATATTATACAATTGTGCGGACACAGATCACATCTGATTTTATGATCATCTAATTTTCTGTAAAATAAAGCTTCTTTCATATTAACCTAGAATTCTTATTTTTTCCCTTTTATCACACTTCTTTCCTCACGGCTTTGCGTGAATTAATCCCCACGACTGAACCCAGTGGAATGAAAAAGGATTCCACAGGTCAAAAGTCATGGGCTATCTCATTAATTTCAAATGCAACCCACGATTTTAATCGTGGGAGCAAAATGCCCCAGAACAAAACATCCGATAAATCTGTTTACTTCATTTATCATAACGCATTAGAAAATTATACTTCTTTCATGATAACTTAAAATTCCTATTTTTTCCTTTTATCACATCTCATTCCCACGAATTAGCGTGAATTTATTCCCACGTTTTGCGTGAATTACTCCCCACGACTGAAGTCATGGGCTATTTCATAAATTTCAAATGCAACCCACGATTGTTTACTCCGGCTACTGACGGATTAATCGTGGTGACTGGCAGCACAAACAGAAAATTAATCACCACCAATTTCATAAATATTTGAATATTCCGACCTATATTCTCCCTTGAAAGCATAAACACGATAATATTGTTTAGCTTCCCAACTGAAACTGTCAATCCAAGATTCAACATTTTCTGAAGTTATTCCACGAGCTATTTCCCATTCGGAGTCCTCGATCTTACGATCGATTTTAAAACCATCTTCGTTATTACTTGTATCTGTCCAGAGTAATTCAATAGAATTATTGAAGTAGAGCATCGCATTTAATGATATTGGAGGAGAAATATAAGGTGGGGATGTAACTTTAGTACAAGAAAATAAAACGATAAGAAAGACAAATGTTAATTTAATACATATTTTCATACTATTCCTCCTACTAGTCGTCTTCAATCCCCACGACTGAACCCAGTGGAATGAAAAAGGATTCCACAGGTCAAAAGTCATGGGCTATCTCATTAATTTCAAAT
>JAQICU010000035.1 GCA_027858325.1 Candidatus Cloacimonadota bacterium | reverse complement strand
TTATTAAAGACATGACCTTCTTTTTGAGAACGTGAAACCGGATCTGCTGAGATTCCAATAATAATCCCAGATAAAATTATAAAAAATAGAACTCTTCTCATCTTACCTTTTTTCTTTTATAACTAATTTCAACGACTGCCACGATCATTATTGCTGCGCTTATCCACTGTGTTAATGATAGAGAATGATGATTGATAAAATAATCAAATATTATTGCTGAGATTGGAAAAAATAATTCACAGATCGTGGATACAATTGCGGTTACTTTGTTAAGTCCGTAATAAAATAGGAATATCGCCCCCGAACCTGTGGTTACAGCAATGATAAGAAAGAATATCCAATTAGTCGTTGTAACATTTTGGAACTCACCAAGTTGCCCGATTACAAGAACATAGATCAACATAAGAACTGTTGTAAAACCGAATCGGAAGAAATTGGTTGTGTAGTAAGGCAATCTGGTGAGAGCTTTTTTACCCAGAACAGTAGCACTTCCAAATGAAAAAGCTGCCACAAGTGCCCATAATGCTGCCTGGATCAAGGGAGCATCTTCACTCATATTAGGTTTATTAAGTCCAAAGGTCAGGAAATAACTGGAGATTATAGCTAGTAGACCCCAGAAGATAAATCTACGCTTGATTTTTTCCTTTAAGAAAATTGCTGCAAGAATGATGGCAAATATTGGCTGAAGTTTTTGCAGCAGCACAATTATTGAAAGATGATCAAAGCGCACTAGAAATAGTGCTTTGACAATTGCGAGTGTACCAAGAGCTCCTCCAAAAAAAGCAATTCCACCCAGAAGTAAAAAATCTGTTTTCGTAAACTTTCTGAGCTCTTTATATTCTTTGAAGAGAAATGTATTCATTAACACAAATGGTACAAAATGCAGCATAAAAACTACAAAACCAACATTTAGATTGTACAAACGTGGAGTAAGGACAACACCGTCAAAACCCCACATGGTCGCTGCCAGTATTATCGCTGTAGCTCCGATATATCTCTTTTTAGTTTCTTCCATTTACATTTCCTTAAATTTATTGGACTTGCCCCGATGCAAAGCTTGGGGCGAGAACAATATCTTATTAATGCAATTCTCGACTCACATTCGTTTTACTTCGCTGCGAGTCAAGTCTTGCTGATCTTATAAATAATATCCCTATCTTCCTGATATGCCAGCATTTTTTTCAGGCAATCATTCTTGGCACCCAGAAATTCAGGTGGGAACAAACCTTTCTCCGCATAGTCGCCATTTAACACAAGCTCGACAGCGGATGTACACGAATATCCTGTTGTACGAGCCATAGAAGACGTTTGTGTCTCTACATCAAATTTGTCAAAAAGTTCATAAATGTATTTTACCTGTTTGTTTTTCTCAATTCCGGAAACAACTATCTTCATCACAGTAAATTCAGGTTCATCATCTTCCAGTTTCCATTTTGAGATCAAAAGGTGTGAAGTCAGATCGATTGGGCGGATCTGATTACCATCAATTTCTACTTCTTCAGTTTGGAAAAATCCGTAGTCTTTTAATAGTTTGATCTGATCGATGTAACCCGGATAACGAAGTGTTTTTTCTTTCATATTGGGAATATCCATCGTTTTGATAAGTGAGCGCAGACCATCTGTATTAAATGCTTCCAGAGTTCCTACATCTTCAAACTCTATAAGCTCGGTATCGGATAAAGCTGGCTTGACAACAACTTCTCCATTCACAACAAACCTGGCAGAGCGGATATATTCTTCGATGACATCAATAGGTGAGAAGGGAGCTTTATATTGGAAGGGAAGCGTTCTTTTCTGCGGGAGTCCACCAACATAAAATTCAAAATCTTCAACAGTCATTTTACTGTTATGATAACCCAATATTGCATTGCTCATTCCGGGAGCAACACCACAATCCATAATGGCTGTAACATTATGCTTTTTTGCCAGGTCATCCAATTGCAAAGCATCTTCGGGGAAGAAGGCAATATCAACCACGTCTTTCTTTGATTCGATAATTGTCTTTAATGTTGCAAATCCCATAAAACCGGGAACCGCACTTACAACCAGATCAGAATCTTTTATGAGTTTTTTAAAACTTTCTTTGTTAGAAAGATCACTTTTTATTGTTTCAATGTTATCGAATTTTTCCAGTTTACTTAAACTTTTTTCACAAATATCTGCTGAAATAACATTGTGCTTTTTGGCAAGATCAATGGCAATAGCCCTGCCCACCATTCCTGCCCCGAGAACGACTAAATTATTCATTAATTATTCCTAGTTTGTAAAGAAATCAAAAATATTCCCCAGTGTACTGGAATCGGCTTTGTAAATTTCTGTATATTTACAGCGAGTGCAGGTTACAGTTGTGAATTTCTTATTCTGAACATCAAAAATTTTACTGAAAGTTCCGCCGGTTGCACGGAACTCTCCTGTTTCGTATTGTATATTTCCACATTTTGGACAGACATATCTTGAATCGTTCATATTTTCCTCCAAATATTGACTTTTCAATATTTCATTCTATTCAATTTAACTTACCCATGTCATTACTTATTCATTGCTAATATCTAAATCATTTCACCGGCGAATTCTTCACCGTTACGTACAAAGATGGTTGTCTTCAATCCATCGGAGAGTTCTTCAATTCTTGTTACGTAATCTTTTTCTTCACCTTCTTTTGGAATATTCAATCCCATAAATACTAGGTTTGCATTCCTGCTATTTTCATGAATTACTTCGGTAACAGATCTATCCTGTGGTTTAATAATAATTTTAGGTTCAGCCTTAATACGAACTTCATTGATCATCTCATTCACATTTTTCAGCATGAACTCACGATCTTCTTCTCTCAGGATGATTGTATGAATAATGATCTTAGCGTTTTTCCATTCATCATTTAAACTCAACAGATGAGCCAGTAGCAGCATCAGGTCACCATTGCTGTGTTTACCACGCCACCAGATATCCATTCTAGCATAAGTGGATATTCCCGGTGGTTTATTTAACCGTACTAGCAGAGAACTTTTTTGCAATCCTGAAATTATGCGGATAGTTTTAAGCAAAGATATCATTCTTTTCTTTTTGTCTGACCAGCCAAACATGATAGTATTGGAATTAAGTCCTGCGATACCGTTTGCCTGAGTAATATTGATAGTCCCACTCTCAAACTTAGAAACAACATCTATTTCATTAAAGGCTTGGATTCCGGCTTGTTCCAAAATTTCATCCATCTTTTCAGTTTCTCTTTTTATATTAATTTTGTCATTTTTTAAATTACCGATTATCATGTTGCATACAGTTAGAATTCCACGGCGTTGATTTAGAAAGTTAGCAAGTTGTACTAGAGCTAATCTTTTATTAAGATCACCGGCAAAAACCAAAATATTAGGCCGCCAGTTACGGGGATCATTTGCATGTTTTTTCAGTTTTAGAAGAGCAAAACGAGCTAGAGTTCCCCAGAATCCTGCTCTCACATCTCCCCATTCTTTTTGCATGGACCGCTTCCGCAAGATCCAGAATAAAATGATCTCGAAAGCAATTGCCAAAATACAGGCTATAGGACTGATTAAAAACATTACGGCAATTGCTCCGAATGAACCTAATAATGAAATAAGCCAGTGGACTTTTATTTTTGGCCGATAGGATGCATCGCTGGTCAGACTTTCCAGGGCGGCACTGAAATTGATCATAACATAAAGGGTAAGAAAGAGGATTGTAACAAACTCGGCAACTGTATTCAAATCTCCCAGAGTAACAGCTATCAAGGCAATCGCACCACTTATCCATGTGGAAATTGTTGGTTGACCGGTTTTGGAAAGCTTTGCCAGGAAAGAGGGAGCCAACCTGTCTTGTGCTAAAGATTGAAGTACTCGCGGACCACCTAACACACTACCAAAAGCAGAAGAGAGTATTGCTCCAAAAATTCCTGGAGCTATAAGCAATGAGCCAAAAATAGCAATTTTGCTCCAAGTTTCTACTCCTGAAGAAGCTAAACCTTCCGGACTTATTTTACCCGTGAAAGCCAAAATAAGTGGAATAAATAAATAGATAAGTAAACCTGTAGAAACTGCTAATAAAGTTCCTTTTGGTATGGATTTTCGTGGATCTTTTAAGTCTCCACTCATACCGATACCAGCAGTAAAACCTGTAACAGCCGGGAAGAAAACAGCAAATACATACCAGAAACCTTTTGGTGCTGTGCGGAAAGTTGCTGTCATCTCAGGTGCTTGCGAACTTCCTGCTAAAGCACCTATAAGTAATGCCAGTATTGATATTCCAACAGCGATTATGATGGGGATTTGCAACTTGAGGACAAGTCCTGCACTTTTACCTGACAAAATAGTGATTCCCACGATGATAACAGCAGTTATTATCTGTATCATGTGAACAGGTATTATTCCCAGAGTAGCCGGCCAAAACATCATAATAGCTTCTGCAAGACCGAAACTGTAAAAGGTGATACTGAGCGTTCTGCACAAATAGAGCGGAATTCCAATAGCTCCACCCAGTTCTAAACCCAGGCTGCGGGAGATCATATAATATTCTCCGCCAACCCCAACGCGCATATTTGTAGCAATAGCCGAAGCACTGAGTGCAGTGATAAAAGTTATTGAACTGGCTAAAACTACGATGAGAAATGTGAAACCAAGACCTACGTTTCCTAATACCCAACCGAACCTGAGATACATGATAAGACCGAGAATGGTTAGTACACTGGGAGTATAAACTCCTAGAAATGTTCCGAATTTCTCTACTGTAGGTTTGCTATTCTCATCAACATTAATTTTATTTTCCATAAGAGTCTTAAATAATTGCTCAAGATATTTGTGTCAAATTAAAGTAATCTGGAACGAAATCTAATTATGTTACAATGATTACCAATCGATATTTTCAGTTGGAAATCACCAATTCTATGTCATTATCTAGAGTTTTTTCTAATTCTTCTTGGTCCAGATAACTAAAATCAAATTAAATAATTTTGTATTGACATGCAAATTAATGCTAATTTAATTGACTCATAAGGTAAATTAAATGGAAATAGTTTTTGGTAGTAACAAAATTAGAAGATCCTGTAATAATGCATCTGGCAGACTTAAAACGAGGTTAGATGACATTCTAGCTGCTGAAAATATGGGTATTTTGAAATTTCTACCTGGTAAACTTCATGCGTTAAAAGGAAATAGAAAGGGACAGTGGGCATTAGATTTAGAGCAACCTAAAAGATTGTGTTTTGAACCCATTGCAGATCCATTACCAATTTCAAAAGATGGATTTCTTAGTCTTTCAGAAGTATATGCTATAAAAATTGTTTATATAGGAGATTATCATGGCAAATAGAATGTTAAACGAATATAAACCAAACTCGGTAAGTCATCCTGGAATGACATTATTAGATATTTTGGAAGAAAAAG
>JAQICU010000385.1 GCA_027858325.1 Candidatus Cloacimonadota bacterium | reverse complement strand
TTATGATACGATATTGAATCTGAGGGAATTTATATGAAAAACTGCCATCCGGTAAGTGATTGTGGAACTCGAGATCATCTGGGAATTTATTTGAAAAGAATCCACGCAGCTTAGGAATTTGAGAAGGATAGAGCGTAAATGAGTTAAAAATAACAATTAAAATTTTGGTTTGCATTATAACCTCTGAGAAGCAATAATTTTACTTTTTGCAAGTTGTTTTTGTAGTAGAAATTGTCAAGTAGAATAGATTCAGAATTATAGTTCAGATTCTGGAAGTTATTAATTTTCTCATCATGATAATTAAATTATATCATTGCTGACCCTATTGATACTGTAATCGATACAGATCGTAATAAAGCCCTTCATTAGCGAGTAATTCCTGGTGGTTTCCCTCTTCAACTATTCTGCCTTTATGCAGTACAATTATTCTATCTACATGCTGAATAGTAGAAAGCCGGTGAGCGATAACAATGGAAGTCCTATTCTCCATTAATTTCTGCAATGCATCTTGAATTAGAATTTCTGTTTCGGTATCGATATTGGCAGTTGCTTCATCTAAAACGAAAATTGTGGGATCGTAAGCAAGAACCCGTGCGAAGGCGATGAGTTGGCGTTGACCAACGCTGAAAGTAGCTCCACGTTCCATCACCAGTTCCATATATTTCTCTGGCTGACTATCAATGAAATCATGAACATTCACATATCGAGCTACTTTTTCCATTTCGGTAACCGAAATGGACTCATCGCTGAGTACAATATTATCTTTGATCGTACCGGAAAATAAGAAAACATCCTGTTGAACAATGCCGATATTGCGGCGTAGTTCTTTCAGATTATATTCATGAATATCTTTGCCATCGACTAAAATCTGACCTTTCTGGAAGGGATACAATCCCGACAGTATACTGATGATAGAGGTCTTCCCAGAACCGGTATGACCAACCAGAGCAATTTTTTCACCCGCCTTCACTTTGAAAGAAATATCTTTTAGTACATCACCATTATCATTATAACGCAGCCAAACATTTTTAAATTCAATCTCACCTTTCAAATTATTGGATTCTTCATAATATCTTTCCAGCCTGTAATCTTCAATGTCTTTATCCATCAGATCAAATATGCGTTCCGAGCCGCTCATGGCAGCCTGCAGAATATTGAATTTTTCGCTCAGGTGATGGATCGGTTCAAAGAATCTATCTAAGAACCAGAGGAAAACCATGAACACACCCAATGTTAATCTTTCCTGAATTATCTGACCTCCACCATACCACCAGAGTATGGCGACAGCAATACGGCGGGTAGAATTAATTGTGGGTCGGAAAAAGGCAAACAACTTCATCATCTTCATAGAAATTGCAAAATATTCACCGTTGATAACTTTGAATTCATTAACTTTTCTTTTATATTGATTGAATAACTGAATGATCTTGAAACCGGATATATCCTCGGAAAGAGTAGCATTGATATTAGCCAGTTTCCTACGCACAGTCCGATAGATTTTACGGCTGCGATTAATAAAAACTATGAATAAAATAATTGTAATCGGCAGAATTGCAAAAGAAACAAGTGCCAATTTCCAATCATAGAGCAGCATTGCGATCATGATCCCAACTAGAACAAACATCTCCTGGATGAGCTGGATAAGACCATTACCCAGCATTTCATTCAATGTTCCAATATCATTTGTTACTCGCGTAACCAGCCTGCCGATCGGATTTTTATCAAAGAAAGAAAGCGGCATTCTCTCCAATTTGTAAAACAGATCACGTCGCAGATCATACATCGCTTTCTGAGCTGCAATATTTACAAAATAAACCTGAAAATAGGTGAAAAGTAACTGCAAAGTTATAACCGCAAAAAATAGAATCCCATAAAAGGTGAGTTTATCAAAATCTCTTTTTCGCAATATCTTCAATTGCTCTCTATTCAGCTTTCCGGTATCTTTCAGTTCAGTTAAAGTGGAATTCAGAACAACCAATTCTTCATTGGAAATCTCTATGAAATTAACATCTGAAAGCAGATTTTGCACTTCTTCCGTATTATTCAGAACTGCAATTTTTTGCAATATTTTCCCCGATTCTTTTAGGTTTTCAACTTTTTGTTCAGGAATAAAATTTATTTTCTTATTTGGAAAGATCAGATATCCTTTTCCAGCAAATTCGTACTGTTTGAATTTTACTTTGGGATATTCTTTGCAAAATGCCTCAGTTTCCAACAGATTAATAAATTCAATTAAATTATTATTAGAGAGGATAATTCTATCCACCGCACGTTGTGTTATCACCGGACTTAAGAGATTCGTTCCCGTGATGAGCAACAGCAAAACAAATGAAATACTAACCAGAAGTTTATATGGTTTTAGATATTTTATAAGTCTGGAGAAAAGGACTCTATCGTAGATCTTGCCCTGTATTTGATCTTCTGCTAAACCTTTATCCAGATTACTCATTCTGACAATTTCTCTTCAATCTGTTGTTTTTCGTAAATATCAGCATAAATTCCATTCTTAATAAGAAGTTGTTTATGGTTGCCTTCTTCTTCAATTTTACCATTATTCAATACAATTATTTTATCAGCATGTTGGATCGAGGAAATCCGATGTGAAATGATGATCGTAGTTTTATCTTTTCTCATTTTAATAAGGTCATCCAGAATGCTTTTTTCGGTTTTTGTATCTACAGCAGAAAGTGCATCATCCAAGATTAGGATATTGGGATCTGTCAGCAGTGCCCGGGAAATTGCCAACCGTTGTTTTTGCCCGCCGGAAAGCGTTACACCTCTCTCACCTATCGCAGTATCAAAGCCATTTTCAAATTCGATTATCGCGCTGTGGACTTGTGCCTTCTTTGTTACCTCTTCGATCTCCTCACGGTTAGCTTTATTTTTACCTAAACTGATGTTATTTGCAACTGTATCGGAAAACAGGAAAATTTCCTGCGGAACCATTACCAGGTTAGAACGTAAGATATCCAACGGAATTTTGTAGATCTCATTATCATCAAGAAAAATTGAATTTTCGGGTGGATTATAAACCCTTGAAAGAAGATCAATAATTGTTGTTTTTCCACTTCCGGTTTTGCCGACGATAGCCAGCGTTTTTCCGGCTTCGATCTCAAAAAATATTCCGTCAAAGATCTTCGGAGTTTCTGGCGTGTAGCTGAATTCTAGATTCTTAAAAGAAATTTTCCCCTTCAAAAAAGAAATGTTTTCATCGATATCTTTATCAACTATTTCAGGATCAACACCTAAAATAGAATTCAACCTTTTAAGTGATGCTGTTCCTCTTTGGAATAAATTCACGATCCAGCCAATGGCGATCATAGGCCAAACGAGCATTCCCAAATATTGGAAGAAAGCAACGAATTCACCCATCGAGATATCATGCAGGATTGCAGCTTGTCCGCCAAAAATGAGGACAATTCCCATACAAACGTTTATCAGCAGGAACATAGCAGGATGGAACAGGGCAAATATCTTTACCAAACCGATATTTTCATCCATATAATCCCGGGCTGTTACCGACATTTTTTCCAGTTCTGCCTCTTCCTGAACAAAAGCTTTAACTACTCTAATGCCGGAAATACTCTCTTGCACGATCCCGGACATAGAAGCAAATGATTTTTGAACTTTGCGGAATCTTGCATGGATCTTCTTTCCAAAATACATAATGATAATTGTAAGAAACGGTGTTGGTAATATGGCGTAAAGAGTGAGTTTTAAACTGATATCAACCATAAAGAAAAGCGATGCAACAGCTATCACTATTATATCCGCTCCGATCACAAATCCAAAAGCCAGCAGCATTCGAACAGCATTCATATCGTTGGTGGCATAAGCCATCAAATCACCTGTTTTGGTTTTATTATAAAAATTTGCTGATAGCTTCATCAGATGATCGTAATACATCTGACGCAGATCACGATCCATGCGCCAGGCTGTTCCTATAAATGCAATTCGCCAGAAATAGCGCAACAGCGTTATGAAAATGGTAATTCCGATAATTAGTAAAGAAGCATTCAACAGCATCTGGCTTGTAAATCCTGTGTTACCGAGGTTATCAATTGCCTTTTGCATGATCTTGATCGTGTAAAGTTGCCCGGCGTCTATCACAATTATCAGCAATATTCCGAAGACCAGTTTATGTAAGTTCTTTTTTATAAAAGGAGTTACTTTTTCGAAAGTTTTCATATGGCTCTAGCTATTTACTGTATTTCTCAATATAAAGCAAAGCACATTCTTTTGCCATAGTGCGGATCTTGCCGATATAAGCAGCCCTTTCCGTAACACTGATCACACCTCGGGCATCAAGCAAATTGAACGTGTGAGAACATTTAAGTAGATAATCATAAGCGGGATAGACCAGTTTATTTTCAATAAGATTTCCTACTTGTTTTTCATAATCCTTGAAAGCTGTAAATAGTGATTTCACATCTGTAAGTTTAAAATTAAAATTAGAAAATTCTACCTCTTTATCTAAGAATAACTCACTATATTTTGTTGTGTCGTTCCATTGCAATTCTTTAAAATCATCTACTTCCTGAATGTACATAGCCAAGCGTTCTAATCCGTAAGTCAGCTCTACACTGATAGGGAAAACTTCGATACCGCCTACCTGCTGAAAATATGTAAATTGGGAAATTTCCATACCGTCTAACCAGACTTCCCAGCCCAGACCCCAAGCTCCAAGAGTAGGTGATTCCCAATCATCTTCCACAAAGCGAATATCATGTTTCTCGGTTTCTATTCCAATAGCTTGCAAACTTTTTAAATAAAGAATTTGAATATCGTCTGGTGAAGGTTTAATTATTACTTGAAATTGATAATAATGCTGGTAACGATTTGGATTTTCACCATAACGTCCGTCTTTGGGTCTGCGGCAGGGTTGAGCATATGCTATTGATGTTGGTCTCTTTCCTAAAGCACCAAAAAAAGTCGCTGGATGGAAAGTTCCTGCTCCCATTTCCATATCATAAGGCTGAAGAATATTACATCCGTTATCTGCCCAGAAATGCTGCAATTTTAAAATAATATCCTGAAAATTCACATTCACTCCAATTATAAAATTAAAGATCTGCTTAATTAAGTATTATCATTGCGAGGATAAGAGTCTTTTAGTATGATCCCCCACCCAACAATTATCTGTCACACTGAGTAGGAGTGAAGCCCCGATAATTCGGGGAAGTGAACAACATAATCACACTTCACTATCCTTCGATACTTGACTAAAGTCAAACTCAGGATGACAAAAACACTCTATTCTGCAGAACTTTTAGATTGATTATAACCTTTTGTTTCTCTTATAATCGTCAAGTTGATTTTTCTTGTATTCCTTGTTTATTGAATGATAATGTAAGAAAAACTTGTCAGATTTAACTTCCTAAAAATCATCGGAGCAATTAAAAAATAATATACTTAAGGAGATTAATATGAATTTCACTGACAAAAAAATAGTTAAGAAACCGAGAAGATATTTTTCAGAGAGCCTCGTTGTAACAAAATGGGAAAATGTAGAGATCGAAATGAAAAAATTGGAAGAAGAAGAGATAACTTCTCCCTATGAGCTTATAGGTTTCATGGAAAAAGTTGGTGAACTTTCCGATATACTATCTGAAGAAATGGCTTGGCGATATATTACTATGACCCGTTTTGCTGATAATGATGAGTATTCCAATAAATTCAACGAATTCTATGCAGGAGTTATTGCTAAAACCAAACCTTACGATTTTAAATTTAATCAGAAATTCTATGACAGCCCTTATCGCAAAGATCTGGATAAAGAACAATATGCACACTTGAATATGATTATTGCAAATGATATTGAACTATATCGTGAAGAGAATATTCCACTTCAGGTTAAGGAACAGGAACTTGCTAATAAGTATGGTTCTATTTTCTCAAAACTTACTGTAACTTACAAAGGCGAGGAGAAAACACTGTCCCAGCTTGCCCCATTTTTAAAAGATCAAAATAGAGAAGTACGCCGAGAAGTTTGGAGTTTGCGAATGGAAAAGATGATGGAAAAACGCGAAGAATTCAACAAACTTTTTGATGAAATGAAAGAACTCAGAATTCAGCAGGCAAAGAATGCCGGATTCGATAACTACCGTGATTATATGCATCAGGCAAAGGGGCGTTTTTCATACACACCACAAGACATAGTAGCATTTCATGATGCTGTGGAAAAAGAGGTTGTTCCATTTTTAAAGGGTTTTACCGAGGAACGAAAAAATATCCTGAAAATTGATTCTGTAAAACCATGGGATACGTCTGTAGATCTGGATGGAAAAGTTCTAAAACCATTTAAAGAAATTGATGAATTCATAGATAAAGGAATTGATATTTTACATACTATTAAACCGGAATTTGGTGAAAGACTGAACATGATGAAAAATTCTGAATTCCTGGATCTGGAAAATAGGAAAGGTAAAGCGCCCGGTGGTTATAATTATCCACTGCAAGAAACCGGTGCTCCTTTTATTTTTATGAATGCGGTGGGATTACACAGAAATGTCGTAACCTTGCTTCATGAAGCCGGACACGCAATGCATACTTTTGCAATGAAAAATATCAAACTTGATCCTTATAAAGGAACACCCAGCGAAGTTGCAGAACTTGCATCAATGACAATGGAATTCCTTTCTATGGATCATTGGGATAAATATTATAGTGATGCAAACGATCTGAAAAAGGCTAAACGCGACCAGTTTAAAGGAGCACTTGGCTTCCTGCCCTGGTGCATGATCGTCGATGCTTTCCAACACTGGATATATTTAAATCCACAACATAAAATGGAAGAACGGGAAGAATATTTCCTTACTCTTTTAAAAAGATATGATACAGGTATAGACTGGACAGATGTGGAGAAATTCAAGAAGCTACTCTGGCTTTTCCAACTTCATATTTTCGAAGTTCCATTCTATTATATTGAATACGGAATGAGCCAACTCGGAGCACTTTCAGTTTACCGGAATTACAAGAAATTCGGAAAAGAAAAAGCACTGGAAAAATATGAAGGTTTTCTCAAACTTGGTTATACAGTTCCGGTTGATAAACTATACGAGACTGCAGGTATCAAATTTGATTTTTCTGCCAAATATGTGAAAGAACTGGTTGATTTTGTTAAGGAAGAACTAGCAGCAATTAATTAAAATGGAGTGGACAACAAGAATGTTTGTCTTTCTGAGGTAATCTTCGAAGAAACTTCTCACGAAGAATCTCATTACGAGCGGAGATCCTTCCAAAGAAAAACGTGTAAGATCCGTCAGGATGACAAAACATCTTCATTAGACAAAATCCAAATTAAATAATTGGTTAAGGTGTTTATATGAATTCTGAAAACACATTAAAGCGTTTGATATTTATCTGGTTATTGATCACATTTTCCATCTGTTTATTTGCTAACGAACCTTATGTACTCATGGTTTCATTTGATGGTTTCCGATTCGATTATGACACAAAAACAGAAACACCAAATCTTGATTTATTAAGAGATAACGGCGTAAAGGCAGAATCGATACAACCTGTTTTTCCATCTAAAACGTTCCCTAATCATTATGCATTGGCAACCGGAGCTTATGCAGCAACCAACATGATAACTGCTAATAAATTTTATGATAATCAATTTAGGGAAGTTTACCAAATTGATGATAAATCTAAAGTTCGAGATGAAAAATGGTATAAAGCAGAACCTCTCTGGGTTACAGCAGAACGTCAAAATGTTAAGAGCGCTTCCTATTTTTGGGTTGGTTCGGAAGCTCCAATTAAAGGATATTTACCTTCAATTGTAAAAGCTTACGATCATGACTTTCCATATATAGCTCGTGTAGATTCTGTGATGACATGGCTTAAGTTACCCGAGGAAAAACGACCGCATCTAGTGATGTTGTATTTTGATGAACCGGATTCTGACGGTCATAAATATGGTCCCGAAAATCCCGATCTCATCCCAACTATAGAATATATGGATGACATTTTGGGATACATTTTGGTGGGAATTAATAAACTGGATATTGCCGATGAGATCAATCTGGTTCTGGTCAGCGATCATGGAATGACAACTATCAGTCAGGATAGAATTATCTATTTGGATGATCTTGTTTCCAATATGGATGCATTCTCTACTTATGGTGGTGGACCTGTTATGCAAGTCCATTTAAAAGAAAAGAATAATACTTTGATCGACCAAATGGATAAGCGATTAAAGAATGTTGAACACCTTACAGCATACAAACGTGATGAAGTTCCGGAAAGATATCATTTTGTTAATAGAAATACCGGTGATTTTGTGTTAGTTGCTGATGAAGGCTGGTTGATATTAACCAAAGCAGAGGAATACAGATCTAACGGCACACATGGTTATGACCCGGCAGTAAAAAATATGCATGGAATATTTTATGCAATGGGACCTCAAATAAAATCTAATTATAAAATTGGAACATTTGAAAACATCCATGTTTATCCATTAATTTGTGAGTTACTGGGAATAAAACCTTATGCAGATGCTCCCGATGCACCTGAAGGTCGCCTGGAAGTTCTGGAAGAAATATTGGTGAAATGATAATTTATTAAGAAAGTTCCCAAATTGGGAACTTTCTACTTGACTTTAAATCAATTCAAATTAATTTATCTCTGTGAGTTAAAGAAATGCGTGTGATTGCCAGAAAAAGATTAGTTGAATACGGGATTAAATATCCAGATGCAAAAGGTCAACTTGATGCTTGGTATGGATTTGTAAATAATGAAAAGTGGAATCATTTCGGTGACGTAAAGAAATTTTCAAATTCTGCAGATCTTATTCAAAAACAAACTGTGATTTTTGATATAAAGGGTAATCAGTATAGATTGGAAGTGAAAGTATATTGTACTATGCAAAGAGTTTATGTGATTTGGTTTGGCACTCACAAAGAATATGATAGAAGAAATAAGGAGAGAAAATGATGTTCAAATTAATCAAAAATGAAGAGCAATATGAAGAGTATCTTAATATTGCTGAATCTTTAATCAATCTTGATCCTGAGCCTGGATCTAACAAAGGCGATAAACTTGAACTGCTTACTCTTCTTATCGAGAAATATGAGGATGAACATTATCCAATTGATTTTCCTGACCCAATTGAAGCAATAAAATTTCGAATGGAACATCAGAATATAACTCAAAAAGAGCTAGCGTCTTATATCGGTAGTTCCAGCAAAGTATCAGAAGTTCTAAACCGAAAAAGACCTCTAACTTTAAAGATGATTCGTGCACTAAATAAACATTTAAATATACCTGCTGAAATTCTACTAGGTGAAGAGGGTAAAACAATACCAACTAATTTTAAGGATATTGATTGGAATAAATTTCCAATAATTGAAATGTATAATAAAAATTATTTCCCTGATTTTGAAGATACAAAGTATAAAGCAAAAGTTTTAGCAGAAGAATTAGTGCGCCCATTACTTGAGCTTTCAAAACCCTATCTTGAAATGATACCTTTGAATAGACAACATATCAGAAGTGGCTCTGAAGCAGACCCATATGCTCTTCTTGTTTGGCATGCAAAAGCATTGGCAAAGGCAGTTACGAAACCCTTGAGTACTAAATTTAAAGCAAACTTAATCAATGAAAAATTTATTAAAGATTTATTAAGTTTAAGTAGAAAGGAAAATGGTTCTAAACTTGCACAGAATTTTTTAAAAAGTTATGGTATCCATTTAATTATTGAACCTAAATTGAAACACACACATATTGATGGATCTGTCTTTTGGAATAAATCTGAAAACCCAGTAATAATAATGACTCTACGTTATGATAGATTGGATAATTTCTGGTTTACCTTACTTCATGAAATCGGACATCTACAGTTACATCTAACTTTTGAAGATTATGATAATTTTGTAGATGATCTTCAATACTTTGATAAGTTAGATAATTTGGAACATGAAGCAGATAAATTTGCTAGTGAAGCTTTAATTCCTCCACATTTTTGGAGGAATGATTTATTAACAGATTTTAATACAGAAAAAATTACTTCATTATCTGAATCCATTGGTGTTCATACAGCAA
>JAQICU010000287.1 GCA_027858325.1 Candidatus Cloacimonadota bacterium | reverse complement strand
ACTGTTTTGTAGGGGCAATTATACTCGTTAGCAAGTTGAACTTGCTAACGCAATTGTGTTGATAAGTTCAACTTATCAACAAGAGGATTTTTGTAGGGGCAATTCACGAATTGCCCGATGAGAGATGTTAACTTTTTCCAAATCTAAGGGTCAATTCCCCCAATTGACAGCTAAATAATATTAAGGTTTTAAGCAGAATTAAATATATTACGAAGCAGAAGCTTCAAGAATTATTTCCTTCCCAAGCAGAAGCTTAGGAAGGAGAAAACAGAAGGATTCATTTCCCGAGTTGACCGATAATGCCAAAATGAAGTAAAGCAAACATTTATTGTTGGCTTTGCGAAGAAAAACGACATATTCCTTCTTGTGTGTGATGTATTGAACGCCCTGAGAAATCGGGCGTTTTTTTATATACTCCTTAGCATTCGGCAGCTGAGAGATCAGGGCAAGTCTGAAATATTAATTCCCTGAATTGATCTCAACAATTAAAATAATAATAAACTTGAAATCTAAATATAAAAACCTAGTTTATTATATAAGATTTATATTATAAAATGATTTGACAGGTTTAGCTCAAAAATCAATAAATGCTGTTGTAAGAGAAAGATAAATAGTTTGTAGTTCTCAGAATAAATTTATATGTGGATTTTATTGAAAGAAAAAATTGTTAATTTCGGAAATTAAATTGAACTGTTACTATCGAATTTTAGGGATTCTCATCCCAAACCGTTACTATCGAATTTTTTGATTTTTAATCGTTAACCAAAATTACTAAGGAGATTTTATGAAAAAGGGTATAATTTTTATTTTAGTATTAATGTTCACGGTAAGTTGGGCATTTGCTTTTGATCCTCCATCAAATGTAACTGTAGATGAAGCAACGGGTACAATATCTTGGGAAGCACCTGTCACCGGCGCATATTGGCTGGATGACATGGATTCTTATACTGCCGGAGAATACCTGGCTTTGCAGTCTGACGACTGGACTACCTGGAGCGGAACTCCAGGCGGCGCTGATGATGGTTATGTAGTAGATGAGCTTGCTTTCAGCGGGTTAAATTCTGTGAAAGTACAAGGCACAACAACCGATCTTGTTCATGAATTCGGCACTTTCACCAGCGGCGTTTATGAAGTGAGCATGATGATGTATATCGAGCCGGGTTATGGCGGATATTATAACCTGCTGCATTTCTTCAATGGTACCAGCTCCGAGTGGGGAATGGAAGTTTACTTTGGTTCTAACGGTACCGGAGATCTTTGTGCTACCGCTCAGAATATTACTACCTTCTCTTATCCCGTAGGCTCTTGGTTTGAAGTATTGTGTATCATAGATCTGGATGCAGATTGGGCAGAATATTATGTGAACGGCACATTTGTATATGAATGGCAGTGGAGTATAGATACAATGGGAGCTCAGGGTTCCTGTGAATTCGGTGCAATAGATATCTTTGCTGCTGCTCCTACCGGCGATACCGTAATGTTCTACTGTGATGATGTGATGCTCAGCGAAGTTATATCTCGTGATCTTACAGGATATAACGTATATCTTGAGGGTGACCTTAATGGGTCGGTTGGTATTGATGTATTTGAATTTACATATGAAGATCTGATAGTAGGTAATTCGTATATAGCTGGAGTATCTGCTCTTTATGATGGTGGTGAATCTGAGATCATTGAAGTTCCTCCATTCACATACAATCCAATATTCAATCCGCCACAAAATCTGGCAGTAGTAAGCAACCCTACTGATGATTTTGCAACCTTCACCTGGGAAGCACCCGATAGCGATTGGGATAATACTCGTGATCTATTAGGCTACGAGATATATCTTGATAGTGTATCTGTGGGAAACACTACCGAACTAACATGGGATTTCTTTGACCTTGAAAATGGTGTATTCTATGATGCCGGAGTAGTGGCTGTGTATGATGAAGGGAACTCTGATCTTGTTGAAGTGAACTTTGAATACGCAGGTACTTTAACTGATGATATCATAGTTGTTACAACGCTGCTTAATAACAACTATCCAAATCCATTTAATCCTGTAACAAATATCTCTTACTCAATTGTAGAAACTGGTAATGTAACACTTGAAGTTTACAACGTAGGGGGTCAACTTGTTAAAACACTTGTTAAAGAAGTAAGAGAAACAGGTAATTATACAACAACCTGGAATGGTACCGACGATACAGGTAAATCCGTAGCTAGTGGTATATATTTCTACAAGATGAAAGCTAATAATTACACAGCAACTAAGAAAATGATACTTATGAAATAAGAGAATTTCGCCCCGACGGTTTTTATCGGAGGGGCAACTTCTCCATACATAAGAAATAATTCTTAGTTCGTATAGAACGCCCCGAGAAATCGGGGCGTTTTTTGTATACTCGTTAGCAAGTTGAACTTGCTAACGCAATTGTGTCGATAAGTTCAACTTATCAACAAGAGGATTTTTGTAGGGGCAATTCACGAATTGCCCGATGAGAGATGTTAACTTTTTCCAAATCTAAGGG
>JAQICU010000272.1 GCA_027858325.1 Candidatus Cloacimonadota bacterium | reverse complement strand
ATCTTGCAGACTGGGTGGAAGCTTGGGATCAAAATCCAATATTTCAATGATCTGTTCCGGGAATTTAGCAGGATGAGCTGTTTCCAACGAAATACATAATTGTTCTTTATCATTGAATTCCGGATATTCCTGCAAGAATCTTTGTAACCCAGCCCAGCCCACGGAACCGTGCGGTTCTAATAGAAGCTGATATTTATTATAAGCCTCTGCTATGGTCATCCTGGTCTCTTCATCCGTTATACTGGCTGAATAAATATCGGTACATAATTTCTTCATATCTGGTGTTTTACTTATATGCCCAGTTTCATCCATTACACCGCCATATAGTGAAATTAGACGTGATATATTACTCGGATGTCCCACATTCATTGCACTGGAAAGACAATTTTTTGATGGCTCGATCTTAATATAATTTCCTGTTTTTACAAAATTAGGGAACTCATCGTTCTCGTTAGTTGCAATAACAAATTTTTTAATTGGAAGTCCCATCCGCTTGGCAAACATTCCACCCATCATATCACCGAAATTACCGGATGGAATAGAAAAAACTACTTCTTCCTCATCATTTTTTCGTAATTTCGCGTAGGAATAGAAATAATAAATTATCTGCGGGATCAATCTTCCAATATTTATTGAGTTAGCAGAAGAAAGGTTCAAGTAATCCAATTCACTATCGGAAAATGCATCTTTTACCAAATACTGGCAATCATCGAATTTCGCATCAAGACCAATTATCTGCACATTCTTTCCCAGTGTAGTCATCTGCTTTCTCTGACGATTTGTTACTTCATCTTCCGGAAACAGAACCAAAACTTTGATATTCTCCAGACCATAAAATGCATTTGCAATGGCGCTTCCCGTATCACCTGAAGTAGCGGTGAGAATTAGCAATTCACGATTCTCTTTATCGAGATAATATTGCATAAGTCTGCCCATCATTCTTGCTGCAAAATCCTTAAAAGACGCAGTAGGACCTTGATCCAACCGCATTACATATTTCCTATCATAAACTTTCTCAAGAGTAATTACATAATTGTAAGCATCTTTGACAATAGCTTTCAGATCTGCATCAGGAATTTGATCATGTAGGAATTTTCTGCCTACTTCAAAGGCGATCTCATAATATTCCATCTGCGAGAATTTATTTATCTCTTCTGTCGTAAAAGTAGGGATCTCTTGAGGCATATAGAGTCCTTTATCCGGAGCTAACCCCTTTAATAAGGCACTTTTAAAATCCACAACTTCTGCTTTTAAATTTGTTGAATAAAATTTTATATTTTTCATATTTATTTTCCTTTTTCGCCTCATACCAGCCTTCTCCTACAAGGAGAAGGAGTTTCCTCTCAGGAGAGGATTAAGGTGAGATTTTCTCTTTTTTCTTTTTATACCTGTTTGGATCAGCAAAAAAATCTATCACAAAACATTTAGTAATAAATTCGGCTGAATGAATTATTCCTTCAGGGATGAAATAACGATCTCCCCTAGTGTAGATTTTTGTCTCACACTCAATCGTTAACTTCATTTTACCTTCCAGCACCATTCCCCACTGCGCACAATGAGAATGATCAGGAACTTTACCTATGGGATCAAGTTCAAAAAATACTGCCGAGATTGAAACATCCTGCATCAACCAACCTCGCACACCCTCCAGTGAAATTTCGATTTCCGGTAAATTCTTTATCATCTTAGGATATGGACTTTGTATTTCCTTCATTATAACCTCATACTTCTTTTTGTTTTCATATAAACTAGACTCTTCGTCGAATACCTCTGTAAGAAAATCTCAGAGAGACAATCAACACTCCGTCTTTCTGAGAAACTCTATTTGCTTCTCCCTCGAAGAATCTGGAGTGGTGCAATATTTTAATAATACACTTTTCAAAACAATCCCTTAGCAAAACCGCCATCTACTTTCAAAGAAACACCAGTAATGTATCCAGCTCCTTCTGAAACCATGAAAGCAACGGTTTGACCAAATTCGAACGGTGTTCCAATTCGTTTCATCGGAATATCAGCTTCCAACTTCTTATAAAAGTCTTCTATAGTCCCTTTACCTCTATCTGTAAAAGCTTTTGCCAGTTTGTCTACTCTTTGCGTTTTAGTATACCCTGGGCAAATGGAATTTACTGTGATACCGTCTTTTGCTACTTCATTGGAAAGGCTTTTCATAAAACCGATAACGGCAGTTCGAGCAGTGTTCGATAAGATCAGGTTATCAATAGGCTGCATCACTGAAACAGATGTCATCATCACGATCCTACCCCATTTTTGTTTTTGCATTATCGGAACCGCTTTTTTGCAAAGTGAGATAGTACTTAATAAATTTAGTTCCACAGCCTTCCGATAATCTTCTACATTAAAATCCCCGAAACCACCGGCAGGAGGACCTCCGGCATTTGTTACAAGAATATCGATAGTTCCAAAATCTTGTATAATTGAGTTTATCATATGTTTAATTTGTTCTTCATTTGTAACATCACAAGAAATGGTTGTGACGTCCTTGTTTAATTTTTCAAAAATATCAGATTTAGCTTTTTGCAAAGATTCTAAACTGCGTGAACAAATGATCACATTAGCACCTTCTGATGCTAATTGAGAAGCAACTGCTTTCCCCAAACCTTTACTTGCTGCGGTAACCAGAGCTATTTTGCCGTTTATCCCAAGATCCATTTATTTCTCCTAGATTTCATCTCTTATACATTCTGCTAATCTTTTAACTGCTTCTGTTATTTGCTCTTTACTTGCAAATGAGAAGTTTATCCGCATATCGTTCTTACTAGGATTTTCTCCATAAAAAACTTCTCCCGGTACAAAGGCAACTTTGTATTTGATAGCTTCATAGAATAGTTTCATTGTA
>JAQICU010000214.1 GCA_027858325.1 Candidatus Cloacimonadota bacterium | reverse complement strand
GGATACAGTGGCTTGACAATTATTTTTCTTTCTTCTAAGTCAGGAATCATTTCTTTAATCTTTGGTTCGCTTTTGGCAATCTCAATTGCTCTGGCTTTTTCTTCCTCGGTTAAGGGAGTAATATCAATCTGCAATTTTTCAATAAATTGATAGATCTTATCAAAATCGTAGCTCTCAATTTTCTCTATATGAACTTTCATCTATTTAAACTGCTCCATTCCAGTGAAATCACGATAAGGATCAAAACTTTTCAATACTCTTTCATCATCATAGGTAAGCTCATTTGTAGCAATTCGCGTAATAAGTTCTCCTAACCCGGGACCAAGCATATAGCCTTGTCCGCACATTCCCACTGCATTTATCAGATTTGAAATTTCTTTTGATCTTCCTACTATTGGAAAACCATCCGGCGTCATTGGATATTGCCCACGCCAGGTCCTGCGAACTTTTAAATTAGCAAGCCGCGGATAAAGTCCAACCATTCTTTTTGCAACTTGCGGCAAGAATTCAGAAGTGGAATCGCTATCTGTTCCAATAATTGGTGGAGATGGAGTAATACAGAAAATAACCTGTCCCTCATTATTTTGGTAAAAATAGTAATTTGCAGATCCTTTTGTCGGACGCATATCTACTATCATAGGACCAAAAAATCTTTCTACCGGTTCAGTTATGGCTCCTTCATGGCTATCCGGAGTTACCGGCAAATCAAACCCCATCATTTTCCCGATCTCTTTGGCATTATTACCAGAAGCATTGATGATAGTTTTTGCTGAATATTGCCCTTTATTTGTAATGACCTTAGTAATTTTATTGTCTTCTAATTCAATGTTAATAACATTTTCATTAAATTTATATTCAGCACCATATTCCAAACTCTTAAAATAGAAAGCATTTATTGCCAGAAGAGGAGATGCTGAACCGTCATCTGGAGAATATGTAGAACCGCGAAGACCTTCAGTATTAATTCCCGGAACCAGTTCTTCATATTCTTCGGAGGATATCCATTTAATATTCAAGCCAAAAGAATGCTGAATTTTCATCAGGTCTTTCAGTTTCTTTTCATCTTCGCTGTAATAAGCAGGAAAGCTGTAACCATTAGCAATCCAGCCAATATCATCACCGTGTTTTCCCTTCCAAGTAGAAAATATTTCGATACTTCTTTGCGATACCTTGATCTTCCCAAAATCGGAATGTGTTGCACGAATACCACCGATAGCTTTTTTATTATTATCCTGCCCGCAAGATGATTTAGAATCGATCACCAGAACTTTCAATTTCTTTTTCGATAGAGCTAATGCGGTTGGAACGCCAACTGATCCTGCTCCAATAATAATGACGTCAAAGTTAGACATTATTCTCCTTTTTTCCACGAAGGCACGAAGACACAAAGGTCACTATTTTTTTTATAGGATGACTCTTTGCACTCCATCTTTCAATAGTGGCACATTAAAATATATTAATAATCCTAATCTTTCCCCAGTTACTTTCAGATAGCTCAAAACCTGAGCTTTCCAGACTGGATTATAATTTTCTGCTGCTTTTAATTCTACAATAATCTGATCTTCAACCAGAATATCAATTCTGTAACTTTCTTCGAAACTTAATCCATCATAAACAATGGGTACATTAACTTGTCTTTGAACAGACAAACCTCTTTTTACTAGTTCATGGCAAAGGCACACTTCATATACTCTTTCTAACAATCCAGGACCAAGAATTCGGTGTACTGCAATTGCAGCATCGATAATTCTACTAGCTATCTCTTCTGTTTCTTTTGGAAGTGGATCATAAGAACTTTTCACTTTAATTTCCTCGTGTCCTTTCTAATTCTGTGTCTTTGTGACAATTCATTTTCTTCACCTTTTATAAAGCTCCTTTCTCCGTGGCTTTATGACCTTGTGGCTATTTTTTTTCACTGCAAAGAATGCAAGGATGCTAAGATTAACAAATCATTGATTTTATTGTTCATTTTCCTCATAACTTTCTAAGCTTTCTCTTAGTGACTTCGTGTCTTGGTGGCTGTTCTTTCCATCTGCAAATTTACCCAGAGGAACTTCCACGAAACCCGGTCTTCTTGTATTTGGCTCTACCTCATCCAACGAAACTCCTTCCTGTCTGAATATCTGTTTGATGAGATTATCACAACTCTTTGCTCCGCAGGGTCCCATCCCGGCACGTGTTATCGCCTTAATCTGATTCATATCAGTAATACCTTTATGGATAAGATCTCGAATCTCTTTTGCTGTAACTCTCTCACAAATACAAACCATTTCACAATCTGAAATGTATTGTATTTCTGTTTCTTTTTGCCGGGTAACTTCTACCTTCTGGATCTGAAAAGACACGATCTTTTTTGCAATATTTTTGGGAGCTTTAAGTTTAATGAGTTGAGTTCTATTATTTATTTTCACATCAAGAACCTGCGTAACTGGAAATGTACCAAGTTCCTTTCCATCAATATCCACACAAAGTATATCGTCCCCAATTTCTATTTTAAAATTTGAAACTTCATACGGAAGTGTAATTGTTGGAAATTCTGCATCTTTTCTGAAATCTGCCAAGGTGATAGCCAATCCGGGACATATAGTTACACACTTTCCACAACCAATACACTTGCCTTCATAAACCGGCAGATCCATGATTGGATCGCCTTTCATAAAAATTGAATTTGTCGGACAGATCGTACTACAGGGGTTACATGGGATTTCCTGTAAACAGTGAATAATCGGAAAGACCCCTTCTTCTTTTTCAGGAAGATTGTATTCAAAGATCTTCCCAGCCTCCTTTTTTAATATTTCTGCTTTATCAAACCAGCTGGTGGAAACGTCTTCCACATTTGGATTTATTTCTTTAGCTATTTTAAGCC